>JAIBDF010000226.1 GCA_024679535.1 Chromatiales bacterium | reverse complement strand
GCAGGGTTTCCGAGGTTCTGAACAGAAAACGCAGTTTGTCGATGAGCCAAATTCGAAAGTTACACGACGGGCTAGATATTCCGCTCGAGAACCTGATCGGAGCAGTTTGAACGAATCGCTAGAGAGCATCCTCCGCCCAGGACTCGCTCCACCGCCAGAAAATGAAAAGGCCCCCTTGCGGGGCCTTTTTGTTTTCCGACCGAGTGCGGTATGGGCTTTCGAACCCAGTTCGAGCCGAGCAGCGGCGCAGCCGCCTTCGGCGCCGCGAAGCGCCCATCCCACCCCCTATTCGGAAAGTGCGGCAGCTTCCCTGGTGTCTGGTGCTGTACCCGAGCTTCTGATTAAATCGGCTACCCACTGAGTTCCCGGAAAGCCTGCTGATGAAATTTGGAAAAGTCCTTGCGTTGCTGCTTGTTGCCTCTGCCCTGACGGCTTGTGATGCACGAGAAGAGAAGGCGTCAACCAGCTATTTTTCGGCAGAGCAAATGGCGACTGCGGCGAGTCTTCGCGACGCGGCGCTTGAGGACGACGGAACCTGGGAGATTCTTGAGGAACTTGTTTCTGTCGCTCCCAAGCGATTGGCAGGTTCTCCGGGCGACAAAGTTGCCAGGGACTGGGCAACGAATAAGCTTGAGTCGCTTGGCTTTGATCGAGTTTGGGTTCAGGAATTCACACTTCGTGGTTGGGAGCGGTCAAGTGCGAGCGCCGCCGTGCTGGGCGATGAAGGTGTCGATCTGGACATCACCTCTCTGGGCAGGTCGGTATCCACGCCTGTCGGCGGGGTCACGGCACAAGTCATACACTTCCCGACATTTGGTGATCTCGAGGCTTCTGCCGAATCGGCAGTCAGTGGCAAGATCGTCTTTATCTCCAATCGCATGGTACGCAAGAAAGACGGATCAGGTTACGGTCCGGCCAACGTTGCGCGAAGCCGCGGGCATGAAGTTGTGGCGCGGAAAGGTGGTCTGGCGTTGCTCATACGATCGATCGGCACCGACAACCATGATGCGCCGCACACGGGCGTGATGAGTTTTGGTGCAAGCGGCGTGTCGCAGCCTGAACAGGATCTTGCCTACGAGGAAGCGGTCAGTGCGCCGTACGGGGAAAAGACCGTCGCTGCAGGAGCGATTTCAAACGTCGATTCGGATGTTCTTGAGGCGCTGTTCGAGTCCACCGAAGCGGTTACGGTCGCCCTGGAAATTAGCAATAACGACCTCGGCGAAGTCACCAGTTACAACATCATTGGAGAAATAGCCGGTTCTGAGCGGCCGGAAGAAGTGGTAATAACCGGCGGCCACATCGATGCCTGGGATACAGGTGTCGGCGCGATGGATGATGGCATGGGCGTGGCCATCACGATGAATGCTGCGTCGATGATTGGTGGGCTCGCGCGCCGTCCCGCAAGAACAATACGCTACGTCGCTTTCGGTGCAGAGGAGCTCGGGCTGCTGGGTGCCAGGGCCTATGCCGAGGAGTACGCGGAAGTCGATCATGTCTTCGGGATTGAATCGGATTTTGGCATCGGCAAGGTCTGGCAGCTGTCGCCGGCTGTATCCGCTGACGCGGTGCCCGTGCTGGCCGAGATCGCCACCCTGCTGGAGCCGATGGGGATAGGCTGGGATCCGGAGGCGCAAGGCTTTCCCGGTCCGGATCTGCGTCCGCTCGTAGCTGGCGAAGGTCTCGCAGGGGCCGCTCTGAACGGTGACGGTACGTTCTATTTCGATTTGCACCACACGGCAGAGGACACGCTCGACAAGATCAAGGCATCAGACCTGGGCTACAACACGGCCGCTTATGCTGCGCTGCTGTATCTGGTGGCCGAGTATGACGGGCGGTTCGATGCGGATACATATTAGAATACTTGCGGCCAACGCCTTTTCCTGATCGGACCAGGACGTTACGTGAACCCACCTTCGAGGAGTCCTGCAACCATGACCCGCACCAGTAAGCTTTTGTCTGTGTTTTCTTTGATTGTCTCATCAGCCGTTTTCCTGTGGGCCACACCCGCGGTGTCGAGCGAAACTGACTGGATGGCTGCTTCGCTGGCGGCGCTCGAATCGGATCTGGTTGCAGAGCATGGAGAAGCGCAACGCAGGCGGATACAGCGCGGCCTCGACCAGGTTGCCGACTTCTGGCGTGTGCAGGATGGTGGGCGCGATGACTTTGAAGCGTTCATCAAGCGCCAGTTCGCGGGGGACGACGAAACCCTGGCAGTGATGTTTGCTCGCTACGAAAAACTGCTTGAGCAACTCGATGGTCACTCGCTGGAAATATTGCTCGCGTTTCGTGAGCAATCGGACCTCGACCTCGGGCCTATCCTTCCGTATGACGAGATATTCGCCGCCTACGATCCGTTCGCCCACATGAACGATGATTTCTTTGCCAACAAGCTGGCTTTCGTGGTGCTGCTGAACTTCCCGATTTCGACACTCTCGGAGCGTCTTGATATGGGCGAGTCCTGGAGCAGGTCGCAATGGGCGCAGTCGCGTCTGGCTGACCGTTATGCGAAGCG
>JAIBDF010000077.1 GCA_024679535.1 Chromatiales bacterium | reverse complement strand
TCGGTTCCCAGGGTCTTGTCCATCAGCAGGCTGGCAAAACCGCTGCAGTCGACAAACAGATCCCCTTTCACCGCCTGTCCTGATTCCAGCACCACTTCAGAGATGTCACCAGCTTCGGTCTGACGCACCTCAACTATTTTGCCCTCAACCCGGGTGACGCCATCCTGTTCCGCAATTTGTCGCAGGTACTTGGCGTAACTTGTGGCATCAATATGGTAGGCATAACTCAGCTCATTCTGCTGCAGCAGGCCAAACCTGTTTGCTCTCGCGGCCATCAGCTCCGGAGAGTAGTGACTAAAGTCTTCAGCAAAGCCAAGCGTTTTGGCTTTGAGCCAGAAGTGCTGAAAGCCTGCCGCCCAGCAGCCCTGACCTGTGAAGCCAAAGGCATGGATATAATCGTCGCCGATTTCCCGCCAGTTTTCGAAACAGATAGCCAGCTTGAAGGTGCCCTGCACCTTGGATAGGAAATCTGCCTCATCAATTTTCAGCAGGCGATGCAGCGTTCTAAAAGGCGGTATGGTCGCCTCACCTACGCCAACAGTGCCGATGGCATCAGATTCCACCAGCACCACGTTCAGGTTCGCCCCGATTAACTTGGCAATAGAGGCCGCCGCAGTCCATCCTGCAGTACCTCCACCGACAACGACAACATTCTGTATTTTTGCAGCTGACATAGGAGTTTCGCCTTACAACAATTTGTCTCTTAACATCTTGCGGATGTGCCGTGCGGTCTGCTCATCAATGGGATTTAATACGCCACGCGCAGCTTCCGGAATGTGTTTAAAGTTGTCCGGGTCAGGATTGAATACATAATAATCAAACAACTCTTGCCACTGTTTCTTCTGAGCTTCAGGTAGGTCTCGAAGACCCAGCATCGCATGCTGCAACACGCTTAGAGGCGGCCCCATGTAGGATGGCGAGTTGCGCCACCAGTAGTTCACCAACACGTTGAAGGTATCCAATGCTTCCATGTGATGCCACCACATACTGGGAACGAAGAGTGCATCCCCTGGTTCCAGCACTGACATCCGGGCGGTTTTGATTGCCTCCCGGAATTTCGGGAAGCGCTCATAATCAGGCGCATCAAAGTCCACCAGGCTGATCGGTTGTCCTGCTGGCGTGAAGTCCAGCGGCCCAACATAAAGATTCGGTAACTGCTCCGGCGGAAACAGAATGACTCGCCGGTGCCCCGCGACCACGCAGGCAATATTGGCGGGGAAATCATAGTGGGCGGATACCCGACTTTGATTGCCGATCCAGATGCTGACCAACGGTCCCAGATGTTGAATCGGCAAATCGTTCTGTTCCCGGAATCCCGGCAGCCAGTGATCGACATTGGTGGAACCGACATACAGTGACGGTGGTGAGGGCAGATCAACATGAGACCGGACCTGCTGTATGGCTTCCTTTAACGCCATCCGCCGATATTCAAAATTGAAGGCGCTCATGTCCTCGTTGTAGAAGATCCGGCCCGCGGCTTCAGGTGGCGCATAGAGGGCTGTGACCGCATTGCCCGAGTCAAATCCCTGCAGGTAGCCTATGACCTGGTCCGTTGACTCAACGCCATGTTTAACGGCGGGCCAGTGCGAGGCCAACCCTCGAATGACCAGCGGCTGATCAGACGTCAATAGCTCATCACTGAGATCTGCGACAGTGATGTCGTGTGTCTCTGCAATGGTCTGACTAATTTCGTTCAGGACATGCTGACCGGTCATAGGTACACCCAGGTCTCTCTCTACAGCCGGAGCCGGTTGCGTCTTTCGATAATGTCACGCATTCGGGACAATGAGGCGACGGCCATGAAGACAGGTTGCAGGTAGCCAGCCTGATTGAGCGACTCCAATACGTCTCCCTTTAGCTGATAAAGCCGTTCTTCGGCAATGCAGTAAAAACCCTGCACGCTCTCTTTGCGGCCATCATTAAAGGCTATATCCAGGGTGATCTGCTCCAACAGTTCGTGTTTGAGCAATGTGTCAATAAATCCACGGCTGTGTTGCAGACCTCGATGCAACTTGTCCAGCAGTGCAATTTTCTGATTAAGAAACTCTGTTGCTCCACCCTCAGCGTCAAACAGTGCTTCCCCCTCATCCTGACTGACTCGCGGGTGATCGAGATCCAGTGAAACCACCGGGGATTCATTGTCACCCTCGCCACCTGTGGCAATCAGAAAAGGCTGACGTTGCAGTACAGCGGGAACATAAGATGCATCCCAGCTGTTGTCCTGCAAAAACAGATTCTGGTCGGGCTCAAAACCCAATACGGCAGCGGCAAAAAAACCGCCGGTGTTCGGGTCCTTGGTAAACAGGATGGGGTAACAACTCTGAATATCCCTGAACTCCGTGGGGTAGGTCATCGCGTACATGACGGCGTCACCCAGTGCTGCGCCGTAGCCTGTTTTAATTCGCAGATGTCGATGTTTTTCCTTGTTCAGGACTTCGTACTGACTCATATGAATACTCTTCTCACTTACCCGCTGTTTACAGTTTCTGAAATCCAAACTCTCTGACTTTGTTCAGCAATTCCCTGTTGCCTGGCAAAGCCTGCCTGAGCTGTGTGGCCCTGGCAGCATTTTTCCGGAATAGCTCTGATGCCTGTCGCTGGCGCTCATCCTGATGGTGGCTGCAGGTGTGCCGTGGCACCGTGCTGAACCCCATGCCATACAGGATGTATTGATAGCTCGCGGTGGGAAACAAGTCATCGACCGCTCCTGCATCCTGATGCCAGGGACTCCGAAAGCGCCACAACGAAAGCTGTTCACTGAGCTTCTCCGGAATCGATGCGGCGGTCCGATTGTCCTGCCAATACCCAGAGTCATTGCGAGCGCTCAGGACATAGTGCAGTTTCAGAAATTCGACGATCTGATCCCAGTGACGCAGAAACTTCTGGTTGTATCGTTTGGCAACAATATCCATGACGTCACGTGTCGGGGGCAGCTGCTCGGCAATCATCCCCGCAGCCAGTTCGATCATCACCAGCGCTGAAGCTTCAAGCGGTTCGATAAAGCCTGACGACATGCCAATAGCAACACAGTTTCTGTGCCAGAACTCTCGCCGGTGACCGGGCTGAAACGGAATCTTCCGTGGCACCAGACCGGCCGCCGCTTTGTCGCCAGCCGTTTCTTTGATATAGGCGAGCAGCTGAGCGGTGGCCTCATCCTCCGAGATGTGAGCACTTGAATAGACGTGGCCGGTTCCGCGACGCGTCGGTAATCCGATATCCCAGATCCAGCCCGCAGTCTGTGCAGTTGAATGAGTGCAGGATTGAATTGCCTGGTCTTCTTCAGTGTATGGCACCTGTGCTGCCAGAGCAGTGTCATTAAAAAGAATCGCCTGTCGCGATTGAAATGGAATCTTGAAATGCTTACCCAGAAGCAGGCTGTTGGTTCCGGTACAGTCGATAAACAGATCACCGGCTATGTCACCGGCACGGTCGGTTGTGACGGATTGAATGTCTCCGTTCTCAGCCGCATTGATCTGCGACACATTCGCCATGACGTGCTTAACACCCAGCTTCTCAGTGCAGTGCTGACGCAGCAGTTCGGCAAATTTTCCGGCATCCAGGTGATATCCGTAGTTCACCACAAAGGCGTATTCCGGCGTCGTAATCTGTTTGGGCGCAAGGTAGTCGGCAAATAAACCGGTCTGAGGCGTCACAGCATCCGCAAATTGAGGTGCGTCGGTCAGCGCCAGCCAATGAGGTGCGAGGTTGGCCTCAGCGTAGTCCGTGGGGACGGTAAAGGGATGGCTGTAAGAGTCGTCATCGCCCTGGCCGCCGCCCGTCTGCCAGTTGCGGAAGTAGGTGCCCTGTTTGAAGCTGGCATCACACTCGCGGACAAAGTCAGTCTCAGACAGTCCGATGCGCTGCAGGGTCGCTCGCATGGATGGCCAGGTGCCTTCACCCACGCCAATAGTCGGTACATCGGGTGATTCAATCAGCAATAGTTCAAACGGATGCTGTGCCTGTGAGTCAATGCGATGTTCCGCCGCAATAACTCCGGCGGTCAGCCAGCCGGCAGCGCCCCCACCCACTATAATTATTCTGGAAATCCGGTCGTCCATATTGCGACTAGTATCCCATAAAGCCGGGGTATGAGTTGGTCGTTGCGTTGCAGCTGCGTCGTCAGTTATTGAGGTACAAATCGATCAGAATCGCTTGCAAAGACAGTCGCCTTACTTGCCCAATAATCTCCGAACATCTCGCGACGCACCATTTGAGGCGGACGTCGTCAATGCTGCGTAAGCCTGCAACGCAGCACTGACCGTTCGGTTTCTTTCCTTGGGTTGCCAGGCAGTCGCTCCACGGTCTTCCATGGCCGCGCGTCGCTGCTCGAGTGTCTCATCGGACAGCTCAACGTTGATCGCCCGCTTCGGAATATCAATCGAAATAACGTCACCCTCCTCGAGCAGTCCGATCGCTCCGCCTTCCGCGGCTTCCGGCGACACGTGACCGATCGACAGACCGGCTGTTGCGCCGGAGAACCGTCCATCCGTTAACAGCGCACAGGCTTTGCCCAGCCCTTTTGCTTTCAGGTAACTGGTCGGATACAGCATCTCTTGCATGCCCGGTCCACCGCGAGGGCCTTCGTAGCGAATGATCACGACTTCGCCAGCAACAACCTCACTATTGAGGATGCCTTTGACGGCGGCCTCCTGACTCTCAAAGATGTGCGCGGGTCCTTCAAACGTCAGACGATCCGCATCGACACCAGCTGTCTTCACGATGCAGCCTTCGTGTGCGATGTTGCCAAACAGCACCGCAATCCCGCCGTCCTGGCTATACGCGTTATCGACGTCTCGTATGCAACCTTCTGTCCGGTCAAGATCGAGATCCGAGAATCGTTTCTCCTGGCTGAATGCTTCGGTCGTTCGCACATTGCCCGGACCGGCGCGGAAAAAGCGTTTGACGCCCTCATCGTCGCTGCGCCTGATGTCCCACTTCTCAATGCCTTCAGCCATCGTGTCGGAATGGATGGTGCTGCATTTACCGTTAATGAGATCGCGGCGCGCCAGCTCGCCGAGAATGGCGAAGATACCGCCAGCGCGGTGCACATCTTCGATATGAAACTTGGGCGACGCCGGGGAGACCTTGCAAACGTTGGGTACACGACGTGACAATTCGTCGATGTCGCTCATCGCAAAGTCGACTTCAGCTTCAACCGCGGCCGCGAGGAGGTGCAGCACCGTATTGGTGGAACCACCCATGGCGATGTCGACACTCATGGCATTGCGAAATGCATCTTTCGATGCGATCGGGCGAGGCAAGACACTTTCGTCGTCCTGTTCATAGTAACGCTTCGTAATCTCAACAATGCGACGACCCGCTTCGACAAACAGCTCGCGTCGATCGGCATGCGTTGCTAACACGGTGCCGTTGCCGGGCAGGGACAGCCCCAGTGCCTCGGTCAGGCAGTTCATCGAGTTGGCCGTGAACATGCCAGAGCAGGAGCCACAGGTAGGGCACGCCGAACGCTCGATCTGGTCAGCGTCGGCTTCGGACATCGAGTCGTCGCCGGAAGCTGTCATGCTTGTTACCAGGTCGATCTTCTCGGTCACATTGTCGATGGTCACCATTCCGGATTCCATCGGGCCGCCGGTTACAAAGATGGCCGGGACGTTCAGGCGCAGCACAGCCAACAGCATTCCGGGCGTGATCTTGTCGCAGTTAGAGATGCACACGATCGCGTCCGCGCAATGTGCGTTGACCATGTACTCGACCGAATCCGCGATCAATTCACGCGAAGGCAGGCTGTACAGCATCCCGCCGTGACCCATGGCGATGCCATCGTCCACGGCAATTGTGTTGAATTCCTTGGCGACGCCGCCGGCCGCCTGAATTTGCTCGGCAACCAGCATCCCGAGATTGCGCAGGTGCACATGGCCGGGCACGAACTCGGTAAACGAGTTCGAGATGGCGATAATGGGCTTGCCGAAATCCCCGTCCACCATGCCGGTCGCACGCCAGAGGCTGCGGGCCGCCATGGCATTGCGGCCATGCGTTGTGGTCTTGGAACGATAGTCAGGCATTAATGAGCGCTCTACTTAAGGGGTTGAACAGGATGATGTCCCCTAGAGTGCTACGATATCTCGTGCGGCGCAACGAGGATGCCGTCCTCGTCGCAGTAAATCCAGTGGCCTGGTTCGAATCGCACACCGCCAAACTCGACGCCGCCGTCCACTGTGCCGACGCCATCCTTGCTGCTTTTGGCTGCATTGACGCCCAGCGCCTTGGTGCCGAAGTTCATTTTTCCGATTGCTGCGCTGTCTCGGATTGCCCCCAGGATGACGACACCAGCCCAGCCGTTCTTCAGGCCCTTCGCGGCAATGAGGTCGCCCATCAGCGCCGATTCCAGCGAACCTCCGCCGTCCACAATGGCAACGGCGCCATTGCCGGGCTCATTCAGCAAGGCTTTCAGAAGCTGGTTGTCCCGGAAGCACTGCACGGTGCGAATCGGGCCAGCGAATTGCCGGGTTGCCCCATAATCCTGGAACTGTGTTGAGCAGGTTTGTGAGATGTTACCGTGATCGTCAAAGAGATCGGCATTGGGCCGTGCGTTCATGACAATGTGATGTCCATAGCGGAAGATAGGTTCTGATGCGAAAACCAATACTAATTATATTCGTCGCTCTTGTCTGCGCGGCGTGCCAGCCGGACGGTGCGTTCGTAATATCGCGGACAACCGTCCCATCACGTGGGATCGAGATACCGGCTACGTTCGTTCATCCGAAAGCTGATGTCGACGCCAAGGTCCCGCTGGTCGTGATGGCTCACGGGCATGGTGGCACACGAGATGAGGCCGGCGCGTTCGCTGCTGTAGCACAGGCGCTTGCGGAGCAGGGCATAGCGTCCATCCGCGTCGATTTTTCGGGATGTGGTGAGAGTACCGAATCTTTTACTGAGAATGTCCTGACCAACATGCTGGTCGATATCCGCGCGTCCCGCGATTACGCCCGTTCCTTTCCATGGGTGGATGCAGAACGTGTTGGCATTCTCGGCTATAGCATGGGCGCCAGACTGGCGATGCTGGCGACCAGCGCGGAGCATTACTCAGCCGCTGTTCTCTGGGCGCCGGCCGCCGGCGACGGCATTGAGAGCATGGTGGATTTCCTGGGGGGCCAGGAAGCTTACGAGCGGCTGAGACTCCAGGCAAAAAAATCGGGCGACGTCGTTTTCGAGACGCGGTGGGGTGCGAGGCAACATCTCAGCCTGAAGTGGTTTACGGACATGGAGAGCAGCGAACCGCAAACAGCCATTGGTGGGTACGAGGGAGCGTTGCTGGTGCTGTACGGCAGCGACGATGAGACTGTTGCTCCGCGATTTGGAAAAGCTGTTGTGGCGAGCGCCACCAGGAGCAGCCCGCTGGTGGAGCATATTGTCGAAGGAGGAAGCCACGGTCTTGGCTTCTATGACGATAATGCTGAAATGGCCACTGAAGTGGTCTCCCGAACGACCAGGTTCCTGAAAGACAATCTCTGATTCAGCGTTCCAGTCCGTCGTGTGTGACCGTTGATAAGCATGCACTGCATACAACAAAGGTGAGAGAGCGTGTTATCGATAGCGGGCGGGCTATAAGGCGGCTGTCACCCCACTACGACGTTGCCTAGTGCCTGCTCGAGGCTCGCAACGGTGCGGTCGATATTCGCAAGTTTGTCCAGCCCAAAGAGTCCCAGCCGGAAGGTCCGGAAGTCATCGGGTTCATCGCACATCAACGGCACGCCGGCCGCAATCTGCAGACCTGCCTCGGCGAATTTCTTGCCCGTCTGGATGCCCGCATCGTCGGTGTAGGCGACCACAACGCCGGGAGCACCAAAGCCGTCGGCTGCCACACTGGAAATTCCCTTGCGGGCCAACAGGTCGCGCACCCTCCGGCCGAGCTCTGCCTGGTCCGCGGCGACCTTGGCGAAGCCATAGGCTTCTGTCTCAAGCAGGGTGTCGCGGAATCGTGTCAACGAGTCGGTCGGCATGGTTGCATGATAAGCATGACCGCCATTCTCGTAGGCCTGCATGATCTGTAGCCACTTGCCGAGATCGCAGGCAAAGCTGGTGCTCGTTGTGCCTTGCAGCTTGTCGAGCGCGAGGGCGCTCAGCATGACCAGCCCGCAACAGGGCGATGCGCTCCAGCCTTTCTGTGGGGCGCTGATGAGGACATCGACGCCGCTCGCTTTCATATCTACCCAGATAGTGCCGGAGGCAATACAGTCCAGTACAAATATCCCGCCCACAGCATGCACCGCAGCGGCGACCGCTCGAACGTATTCATCTGGCAGCATCATGCCCGAGGACGTTTCGACATGCGGCGCGAATACAACATCGGGTTGTTCAGCCTCAATCGTGGCCACGACCTCCTCGATTGGAGCAGGAACAAATGGCGCCTGGGAGGCGTCGCTTTGGAGGCGCGCTTTCAACACCGTCGATGAGGCGGGAATGTCACCCATCTCGAAAATCTGTGACCAGCGATAACTGAAAAAGCCGTTACGAATAACAAGGCACTTCTTGTCGGTGGCGAACTGTCGCGCTACGGCTTCCATGCCAAATGTTCCACTCCCCGGTACGACAACCACCGCGTCCGCGGAATAGACCTTCTTCAGCGTCGAGGAAATATCCCTCATTACCCCCTGGAAAGCCTGTGACATGTGGTTTAAAGAACGGTCCGTGTAGACAACGGAGTACTCAAGCAACCCATCCGGGTCAACGTTAGGTAGTAGTGCGGGCATGATTTGTGGCCATGTGGTGAGTGGACGTGCAGGGTCTCACTATAAATGATCTGCTGGCCTTAGCGCATCCTTGCTGAGTTTCAGGCTTTCGGTCGCAGCGCTGCCGAGCGTCAGTGCCAGTGCCACGAGAATCGCGTCAAGTAGTGCCAGTTGGCCCAGCCTTGAACTTGTCGGTGTGAACACGTTGGTATCTTCGACGACGCGGCAGGGAAACAGTATCGATGCGCAGCCCGACAGGTCGGATTCGGGATTGGTGATCGCGACGACCGTGGCGCCGCGCTGTCTGGCGATGTTGGCTGCCTGCACAAATTCGGGCCAGCGCCCCGAGTGCGACAGCAGGACCAGCACATCGTCCGGTTCGGCAATGGCGGCAAACTGCAGGATCATCGGTGTGTCGAGTAGAGACGAGCAGGGAATGCCAAGTCGAAAGAACTTGTGGCAGGCATCTCTCGCAACATGCCCTGATGCGCCGAGGCCGGCGAATGCAATCTGGCGAGCTGATGCCATCGCCCGAGCCGTGTCGTCAACGGGCATGGATGATAGCTGCGCGCGCATTTCCATGAGCGCCTGGATCGACGCATCCATCACTTTCATGGCGGCGTCCGATGTCGAGTCATCCTGGCTCACGTCGCGATGTACGTAACCCCCCGGCGCGCTCAATGACTCCGCGAGCCGAATACCAAGCTCGCGAAAGCCACTCAGGCCCATACGCCGACAAAAACGGAGCACGGTAGGCTCGCTGGTTTCGCACTCGCTGGCGATGTGGGCGAGGGTGGCGTTGGTCGCCTCTTTCGGGTGCGCGATCACCCATGCCGCGACTCGTTTCTCGGAGCGGCTCAGGTCGGGGATAGCATGGCTAATGCGCGACAACATGTAATAAAATTACACAAAATGTCACACAATATCCATAGAAATCGGCTAGAATTGGAAAAAATGTAGTAAAAATACACATTATCCCGAGACACATATGGCTCAACTTGTACCCGTAGAAACGTTTGACCTCGTCATTTTTGGCGGCACTGGTGACCTGGCGATGCGCAAGCTCCTGCCGGCGCTGTACCACCGTGACGGCGATGGCCAGATAACTCCTGACAGCCGCATCATCGCTGCAAGTCGTGGCGAGCTGGGGCGTGATGAATATCTTGCGTTGGTCGAGGAGGCGCTGCGTAGCAATCTCGCCGACGGCGAATTTGATGAGGCGACCTGGCGGACCTTTGCAACTCGTATTCACTATGCGCAGGCCGATGCAACCGAGCACGATCAGTGGGGACAACTTGTCGAGCTACTGAACGGTGTCGCTGATCGAGTCCGGGTTGCCTACCTGGCTACGGCGCCGAGTTTGTTTGGCACCATTGCCCAGGGACTCAGCCAGAATCAGCTCATCACCGACGCAAGCCGTATCGTTCTCGAGAAACCGCTGGGCCGCGACCTGGAATCAGCGCGCGAGATTAACGAGGCAATCGGCAAGTGTTTCGCCGAGCACCAGATTTACCGAATCGACCATTACCTGGGCAAGGAAACGGTCCAGAATCTCCTGGCACTGCGCTTCGGTAACTCCCTGTTTGAGCCGCTATGGCGTCGCAGCGCGATAGATAATGTGCAGATTACCGTGGCGGAAGACCTTGGAGTAGGCGGCCGTGTTGAGTTTTACGATCGCGTTGGCGCGCTGCGTGACATGGTTCAGAACCACCTGATGCAGCTGGTCTGCCTGTTCGCAATGGAGCCGCCGTCAAGCCTCGACCAGAACGCGGTGCGCGATGAGAAGATCAAGGTGCTGCGATCGCTCAAGCCAATTTCGCCGGCGGAGGTGGGCACGTGCACGGTTCGAGGGCGCTACACAAGCGGTGCGATCGACGATGAGACCGTGCCAGGCTACATCGAGGAACTGGCAGGTGCCGACAGTTCCACCGAGACCTTCGTCGCGATCAAGGTCGAGATTGAAAACTGGCGCTGGTCCGGCGTGCCATTCTACATACGCACGGGCAAACGGCTGAACAGAAAGCACTCCGAAATCGTCGTGCAGTTCCAGGACGTGCCGCATTCGATTTTTCCGGAGCAGCAGTTCAACGTTAAACCCAACATGTTGCGCATCCGGTTGCAGCCGGACGAGGGTGTGCAGCTTTCGATCATGGCGAAAGAGCCGGGTCCTGGTGGATTTGACCTGCGGCCCGTCGCGCTTGATCTGAGTTTTGCGGAAACCTTCGGCGTGCGCTACCCGGACGCCTACGAGCGACTTCTTATGGAAGTGCTGCGAGGCAATCCTGCGTTGTTTATGCGTCGCGATGAAGTCGAGGCCGCATGGGAGTGGGTCGACGGCATCATTGCAAGCTGGGAGACCTCAAAACAGAAAGTGGAATCGTACGTGGCTGGCACCTGGGGGCCGTCGTCGTCGTCGCTGCTTCTCGATCGTGACGGCCGAGCCTGGAATCAGGAGGACTGAAGATTGAATTTCAATGAGTTTGATACGCGCGCGGATGCCGCGATTGCCGCTGGCAAACGGATTACCAACGCTTTGCATCGGCGCCTGGAGACAGACGAGAGCGCAGCTATTGTTGTGAGCGGCGGCAGTACGCCGGCACCGGTATACAGCTATATGGCGCACAAGGAACTCGACTGGCATCGCGTCCACGTGCTCCTCAGTGACGAGCGCTGGGTGGCGGCGGATCATCCCGACAGCAACGAGAACATGCTGCGTACCGCCCTGGAAAGATCGCGCGCCGCCTACGCGCAAATCGTGCCGTTTGTTGATCTGACCAAATCGATCGACAAGCGCTGCAGTGAGCTGAACGAAGAGATTGGCTCTCTGCCGCTGCCGTTTACCAGCGTCTTGCTGGGTATGGGTGACGACGGTCACTTCGCATCGCTATTTCCCGATGCAAACGAATTGCCGCAGGCGCTGGATCTGCAGTCGCCGGATTCATTTGTGCCAGTTGCGACTGCCAGCAGTCCTTATCCGCGACTCAGCATGACGCTGGCTGCGCTGCTGCGCAGCGACGAAATCCTGCTTCTTATATCCGGGGCTGAAAAACGCGATGTGCTCGAACGGGCAGCCGCGCCTGGGAGTGAGTTGCCTATCTCACATCTGCTGCGGCAGCTACGCGTCCCGGTGGACGTCTTCTGGGCACCTTAGGCCATGGAACTGGAATAACAATGAACTCGACGCTAGAAAAAGTAACGGAACGTATTTGTCAGCGCAGTGCGGAAAACAGAGCCAGCTACCTCGAGCGGATGCATCGCGCTGCGGGTGAGGGGCCGCTGCGGGGAGCGCTGTCATGCAGTAATCTCGCGCATGGATTTGCAGCCTGTGGCAAATCGGACAAGATGGCGCTCGCCGGAAACACGGTTCCAAATATCGCCATTGTCTCGGCTTACAACGATATGCTGAGTGCGCACCAACCATTCGAAACCTACCCGGAGTTAATTAAACGCACCGCGGCCGAAAAAGGTGCCGTCGCGCAGTTCGCCGGTGGCGTCCCTGCAATGTGTGATGGCGTTACCCAGGGCCAGGATGGAATGGACCTGTCCTTATTCAGTCGTGATGTCATTGCCCTGTCGACGGCGGTTGCGCTGTCGCACAACATGTTTGATGCGGCACTGTGTCTCGGCATCTGCGACAAGATTGTTCCTGGCCTGCTGATCGGCGCCTTGTCCTTCGGTCATCTGCCGGTCGTGTTCGTGCCCGCCGGGCCGATGGTGTCAGGCCTTGGTAATAAGGAAAAGGCCCGCATCCGGGAGGCGTACGCCAGCGGCAAGATTGGCCGGGACGAATTGCTCGAGTCGGAGTCGGCTGCCTATCACGCGCCAGGCACGTGCACGTTCTACGGCACAGCGAACAGCAACCAGATGATCATGGAGTTCATGGGCCTGCAGCTGCCCGGTGGTTCCTTCGTCAATCCGGGCACCGAATTGCGCGACCTGTTGACCAGGGATGCAGTGGGTACCGTGCTCGAAGGCACCAACCTCGGTTCGCAATACAGGCCGCTTGCAGAAATCGTGAGTGAAAAGTCGCTGGTCAACGCTATCGTCGGATTGCTGTCGACGGGAGGCTCGACCAACCACACGATCCACCTGGTTGCCATTGCGGCGGCCGCAGGCATCACTATCGACTGGCAAGACTTCTCGGAACTGTCCGGAGTCGTCCCGCAACTGTGCCGTGTTTACCCGAACGGCGCGGCGGATGTTAACCACTTTCATGCGGCCGGTGGTCTCGGCTTCGTGATGTCGGAGCTGCTCGGCGCCGGTTTGCTGCACGACGATGTCAATACGATTCTCGGCAAGGGTCTGGGCGACTTTTGCCGGGAGCCGCATGTCAAAGACGGGGCGCTAACGTGGCAATCGACACCGGCAGCCTCGCATGACGAGAGTATTCTGCGACCGGCAGACAATCCCTTCTCAAACGAAGGGGGCTTGGCCCTCGTTTCCGGCAACCTGGGGCGGGCGATCGTCAAGGTGTCTGCCGTAGCCCCGGAACATCACGCGATTCGCGCACCGGCGAGAGTTTTCCGCAGCCAGCAGGGTTTTGTGGAGGCGTTCAACAACGGGGAACTTGAAAAGGACTTCGTCGCAGTTGTCAGTTGTCAGGGTCCGCGCGCCAATGGCATGCCGGAATTACACAAACTCACGCCATATCTCGGCGTACTGCAAGGTCGTGGCTTCAAGGTTGCGCTGGTCACGGATGGACGAATGTCAGGTGCATCAGGCAAGGTGCTTTCAGCGATCCAGGTGACGCCGGAGGCGCTATGTGGCGGACTCATTGCCAAGATCCGGGATGGTGATTTGATTGAAATTGACGCCGCGCAAGGTACGCTGTCGGTGTTAGCGGAAAGTGTGGACGATCGCGAGCCGCACGTTGAGACGGCTCCGCAGCATGGATTGGGGCGAGAGTTGTTCGGTGCCTTCCGCGAGCGGTCCGGTCCGGCTGAATCCGGGGCAAGCCTGTTTACTGAGAATAATTAATGAATGTGACTACCGCTAAAACTCTTCTGATTGGAGACATCGGCGGTACGAATGCACGATTCGCCCTGGCATCCGACAACGAAGTCGGCTTCGAGAAACCGCTGACATTGAAGTGTGCGGACTTCGCTTCATCTGTCGCGGCTATTCGGCACTACCTGGATGAAGTGAATGCGTCGAGTCCAGCGGCGATCTGTCTTGCCGCCGCGGGTCCGGTAATCGACGACACGATCAAGGTCACGAACAATCACTGGGCTCTGTCGGCACAGGAGATTAGGCGCGAGCTGGATACCGACAAGGCCATGTTGCTGAATGACTTTGAGGCGATCGCCTGGTCGATTCCCCATATCGAGGAGAAGTTTCTCGAAGCGGTCGGACAGGTATCGCAGAAGCCGCTTCCGGACGGCGCGTTTAGTGTCGCGATTGTTGGTCCGGGAACGGGGCTGGGCACAGGCGGGCTATTGAATCGAGAGGGCCGGCTGACTCCAGTTGTGGGTGAAGGCGGCCATATTGGCTTTGCGCCCAAGTCGAAGGTGCAGATCGATGTACTCGAGGTGCTCCGTGAGAAATTTGAGCGCGTGTGCATCGAGCGACTGGTGTCGGGCAGTGGCATCGAAAATATTTATTGGGCGCTGCACGCATTACGCGGCGAGAAACGTCTGGAGCTTTCGGCCGCTGAAATATTCAAAGCTGCGGAGGCTGGCTCGGATCCCGTTGCGGCGGACGCAACACAGCTGTTCTTCGAAATACTCGGACAAGTAGCTGGGGATATCGCGCTGGTGCTCGGTGCCCAGGACGGCGTCTACCTCGCTGGTGGCATCGTGAAACGATATCCCGAGATGCTGCATATCAGCGGCTTTCGAAATGCCTTTGAGAGCAAAGGCGGGCACCGCCCGATGATGGAGCGCATTCCTACCAAGCTCATTACCTATGACGAGCCGGGCCTGTTGGGTGCAGCATCATGCGCGCTTGAATTGTCACGAAACGTCGTGGCTCGCTGACTAGATGCTGCCGCGTCTCGCTTCGAGCTGCATCCTTACTTCGTGTGCTTTTTCCTCGGTGATTGAATACGAGGCAATCGACCAGATCGCAATACCTGAGGCGACACAAGGAATAATCGCGTCGCAAAGTCGCATAAGCCTTATCGCTTCCGCGGTCTGGTCGCCACCGAGCTCGACGTCGAAGCCCGTCCAGACGAGCAGCAGTCCGCCGCCCAGTATCGCAACCGATTGGCCAAGTTTGACGACCCACCAGAAGATGGACCCGTACATACCTTCACGCCGTTCGTGCGTGTTGACTTCATCCGCGTCCACGACGTCGGCGACCATTGATGGCATCAGCGTGAACAGGCCGGCCAGGCCAAAGGCCATCAACGGCGCCGGAATCAGCACCAGCCACGGGTTATCGGGCGTGTAGCAGAACCATTTGAGCGCATAGCCGACCATCGAGATGCCGGTGGATATGTAAAAAGCGCGGCGTTTGCCGATCCTGGTGGCCAACCATGTAACCAGGAAGATGACCAGGAGTGCTGACAATGCCTGCACCAGCCCGGAATGGCCGACAAACACGGAACCCGCTGCCTGATCGCCGCCGAACACGTAATAGATGATCACGTAAGACTGGAATGCTGCGATCAGGATGAAGCCGTTGAAGACGAGGAACGTGGCAATACAGAGTTTGAGGAACGGTTTGAACGAAAGCGTCTTGCCGAAGCCACGCAGGAAATCCATGATCACATAGCCAACACGGCTTCCGCCTTTCGCACTTGATTCCTCAGGGGTGACGTCGTTGAATCGCTCACGCAGGAAGATTGCCGGAAGAACGCCGAGGCCGATAACGACGACGGCGATGATCATGGCGAGGTAGCCGGCGCCCGTGACGACATCGCCGAACACCGGCAGGTACATGATCGCGAGAAAATAGGGGGAGATCATGTAGGCGATATTGCCGAAGAAATTTTGTGTGCCCATCAGGCGAGTGCGCTCATGATAGTCGGGTGTGAGCTCGTAGCCGAGCGCCACCCACGGCGTTGCATACACGGTGTAAGCAAGGAAGAAAATCAGTGAACCACCGAGGAAGTACCAGAAATACCATCCTTCAGTCTTGCCGGCGGGCAGCTGCCACAACAGTGTGAATACAATGGCGACGGATATTGCGCCAACAAATATATAGGGTCGCCGCCGACCCCAACGCGTCCGCGTGTTGTCGGACGCGTAACCCATCACAGGGTCGGTGAGGGCGTCCGTGAGCCTGGGCAGGGCGCCGAGCAAACCGACGAGAGCAGGACTCATGCCGAGACCGAGGTTAAGCACGATCATCATGTTGCCAATAGCGGCGGCAAGCGTGTTGTTCACGAAGGCGCCCATGCCATAGACCACCTTAAGCGGGAACGGTATGCGGTCCTCCGGCCTTGTTTCGTAATGCGTGGCGTCGGTCATTGCGGCCCCCCCAGGACACATTATTCTTATAAGCTTAGCGCGCCATCGTGTTACAAATTGACAGCGCTGTCAAATCTTGCTATCAAACGCCTCGTTGATACTGTTTTCCAGGGCGATGGCACGCGGCATTGTGCCCGATGCTTTAGCCGATGTCGCTTGGTATTGAACCCCGATTGATCAACTTGTGTTGAAGACGAATCATGGATGCACTGGTAGCTGGCATGCCACACAAACAACAGGATATTGCACAATCCGTCCAGGCACTCCTTGGACAGATGACGCTGGTCGAAAAAATCGGCCAGATGAGCCAGGTCGAGGCGAGCCATGGCTATGCGCCTGAGTACCTGGGTGATCGGCTGCGTGCGGGTCTCATCGGCTCGGTTATCAATGTGGTTGAGGTAGATGTCCTCAATGAACTGCAGCGCATTGCCGTCGATGAGAGCAGGCTC
>JAIBDF010000036.1 GCA_024679535.1 Chromatiales bacterium | reverse complement strand
TATTTAAATACTCCCAATTCATGGAGACGAAGAGATGAAGAAGCAACAAGGTTTTACGCTTATCGAACTCATGATCGTAGTTGCGATCATCGGCATTCTGGCAGCAATCGCTATCCCGGCTTACCAGGACTACACCATCCGCGCGCAGGTTTCTGAAGGTCTGAACCTCTCTGGCGGTGCCAAGGCTGCTGTGTCTGAGTACACGATGGACCGTGGTACTTGGCCGACTACCAACACCATCGCCGGTCTCGCCGATGCGGCTGATATCGACGGCAAGTACGTCACCAGCGTTACAGTAGGCCCGCTTGGCGTCCTCTCGGTTCTCTACGGTGGTACCGATGCGCACGCTATCTTGACCGGTGCGCGCCTGGTGATGACGCCGACTACAAGTGCAGGTAGCATTGAGTGGGATTGCGCATCAGGCGCTCCTGCTATTGCGCCGCGGCATCTGCCGGCCGCATGCCGCTAAGACTTTCTTCTTGATGGTTTGACAATTCGAGATAATTTCAAAAAAGCCCCGGTAAACCGGGGCTTTTTTTATCCGGGAACAGGTAATGCAGATGATTAGTGTGAATCGCATCACAGTACTGAACTCTGGCGAACCCACCACACGAAGCGAAGCATATAGTTGCGGTAAGCTGTTACCGGCACACGGGTTGAGCGCGAGCATGAACAACAGACGGAAAGGCTTCACGCTGATCGAACTGATGATCGTCATTGCGATCATCGGCATTCTCGCGTCACTCGCCATCTCCGCCTACCAGACCTACACGGTACGTGCCCAGGTCGCCGAAGGCATCAACATGGCCGCAGGCGCGAAGACGCCCGTAATCGATGCATTCAACATGGATGGCGAACCACCGGCTGGCCGGCCCGAAGCCGGAATGTCGCTGGCCCCCACAGATACCCACGGCAAGTACGTTAGTCAGGTCGACATCTTCGAAGGCCGTGTGGACGTTACCTTCGGCCGGGACGCACATGCGGAAATTTTTGGCCAGATGGTCTCGTTCACACCGTATTCATCGGCGGGCGGCAGCATCGTCTGGCGCTGCGGCGCGGCACCCGTGCCGATCGTAGGTGCCACAGCATTGACGGGCAACGGCGTAACCAGCGAGCACCAGGACCCCACGGTTGCCAGCCGCTATCTGCCATCGACTTGCCGTAACTAAACCCTTTCCGGACCTTTTGCCGAGCCTCGCGGTCGCCAGAATTGGCTAAATGCGGCGTTTTACTTAATCAAATCTGATAACTGTGAACAGCAGCACAAAATCCAGTTGAATCGGTAACTTGGATCAGTGAGACTGTAACGCTCGGTAAACGCAAACGCTTGGGATTTCATGGCAGCAACGGCATCACAATCCAATCTCGCGGGGCTGCCAAGGCGCCTGGTGCAGGACGGCATCATTTCTGAAGAACAGCTTCAGGAAGCGGGCGAGGCTGCCAAGAAGGAGCGCCTCCCGCTCATCGCGTACCTTGTTGGTGAGGAACTCGCCGATGCCCGTGCAATTGCCGTTGCCGCCTCGCACGAATTTGGTGTGCCACTGCTGGATCTCGATGCGGTTGACATCGAACTGGACGCCATCCGGGCGGTCGACCAGAAACTGATTACCAAGCACCGCGTTCTGCCGCTGGTGCGGCGCGGCAAGCGCCTGTTCCTGGGTATTGCCGACCCGACCAACCTTCAGGCTATCGACGACATCAAGTTCGCCACAACGCTGAGCATTGATCCGGTTGTTGTCGAGCAAGACAAACTCGAAGAGCGCATCACTAAGGCCATCGAAGCCGTCGACACCAGCATGGGCGGCCTGGTTGACGACGATTTCGACCTTGAGAACCTCGATGTCGGCGGTGGCCCGGTTGAAGACGACGAAATCCAGAAAGACGATATTGAAGATGCACCCGTGGTGCGTTTCGTCAACAAGGTGCTACTCGACGCCATCAAGCGCGGCGCATCCGATGTCCACTTCGAACCCTACGAAAAGATCTTCCGTGTGCGTACCCGTCTCGACGGCGTACTCAGCGAGGTGACACAGCCGCCGGTTATTCTTGCCAATAAGGTCTGTGCCCGCCTGAAAGTCATGTCGCGCATGGACATTGCTGAGCGCCGCGTACCGCAGGACGGTCGTATCAAGATGCGGCTCAGCAGAAATCGTGCGATCGACTTTCGAGTCAACACCTGCCCGACATTGTTCGGTGAGAAAATCGTACTGCGTATTCTTGATCCATCGAGCGCCAAACTCGGTATCGAGATGCTGGGTTACGAAGACCACCAGCGACTAATGTACGAGAAGCATCTTGCCAAGCCGTACGGCATGATACTCGTCACCGGCCCGACCGGCTCCGGTAAGACGGTTTCGCTCTACACGGGCCTGAATATACTCAATACCGTGGACCGCAATATCTCAACCGCTGAGGATCCCGCGGAACTTAACTTTCCGGGTATCAACCAGGTCAATGTCAATCCGAAAGTGGGCCTGACCTTCGCATCCGCCCTGAAAGCGTTTCTGCGCCAGGATCCGGACGTCATCATGGTGGGTGAGATTCGTGACCTGGAAACGGCTGAGATTGCCATTAAGGCTGCGCAAACCGGCCACCTGGTGCTATCAACACTGCATACCAATGATGCACCCAAGACTCTGACGCGTATGGTCGATATGGGCGTCAAGCCCTACGCCATCGCAACATCAGTCAGCCTGATCATCGCGCAGCGCCTTGCGCGTCGACTGTGCAACAGCTGCAAGGAAGTCAAAGACATTCCACGCGAGGCGCTTGAGAAAGAGGGTTTCACGGCTGAGGAACTCGACGAGGGTATGACTATTTTTGGCCCGAAAGACAAGGGCTGCAAGCAATGTAATAACGGTTATAAAGGCCGGCTCGGTATCTTCCAGGTCATGGAAGTATCCGAATTGATGGGCCGTATTATCATGGAAGGTGGTAACGCGATGCAGATCGCGGATCAGGCGGCGCAGGAGGGGGTTATCGATTTAAGACGGGCCGGATTGAACAAAGTCAAGGAAGGGGTTACCAGCCTTGACGAGGTCAACCGGGTTACAATTGAGTAGTTAAATCAGGTAATTACACCGACAACGGATTCGAAAAATGGCTCAGACAGCAGTTGCAAGCAACACGCCATTCCTGTGGGAAGGAACAGACAGGAACGGCAAGAAGATCAAAGGAAAGAGCCTTGCCAATGACGAGGCGTCCGTACGCGCAGACCTGCGGCGTCAGGGCGTGGTGCCGACGCGTATTCGCAAACAGAGCAAAGGCTTGTTCGCTGGCCGTGGCAAGATCACGACCGCTGATATCGCGCTGTTTAGCCGCCAACTGGCCACGATGCTGGCAGCAGGCATCCCCCTGGTGCAGTCATTCGAGATCGTTGGCAACGGCCATGAGAATGCGGCGATGCAGAAACTCATCCTGTCGGTCAAGGCCGACGTAGAAGGCGGTTCCGCACTGGCAGAGGCACTTGCGAAACACCCCCTCTATTTTGATGATCTCTTCGTGAACCTGGTCGAAGCCGGTGAGCAGGCCGGTGCCCTTGAGTCGCTGCTGGACAAGATCGCGACCTACAAGGAAAAGACCGAGGCCATTAAGAAGAAGATCAAGAAAGCGCTGACCTACCCTGCCGCTGTATTGGCCGTCGCCTTCATCGTTACGACCATCCTCCTGATTTTCGTTATTCCCTCGTTTGAAGACCTGTTCAAGGGCTTCGGTGCCGACCTGCCGACGTTTACGCGCATGGTCATCGATCTGTCGGCGTTTGTGCGAACCCAGGGTGTGTTCCTGGCTGGTGGTATCGGTATCGCGATCGGTGCATTCCTGTACTTCCAGAAGCGCTCACGCAAATTCAGGCATTATTTGGACCGCCTGATGCTCAAGCTTCCGATTATTGGTCCCATCATACAAAAGGCCGCTATTGCTCGTTACGCACGTACGCTGTCGACGATGTTTGCCGCAGGCGTGCCGCTCGTTGAAGCCATGGAGTCCGTTGCTGGCGCGACCGGCAACATCGTTTATGAAGAAGCGGTGCTGACAATGCGTGACGAAGTTGCGACAGGCCAGCGACTGCAGGTCGCAATGGAAAACACCGACCTGTTCCCGAACATGGTGATTCAGATGATCGCCGTCGGTGAAGAATCCGGTTCGCTCGACGAGATGTCGTCAAAGGTGGCCGATTTTTTCGAAGATGACGTGGACAATGCCGTGGACAACCTCTCGAGCCTACTCGAGCCGATGATTATGGCGATCCTGGGTGTGCTCGTTGGTGGCCTCGTTGTCGCCATGTACCTCCCGATCTTCAAACTGGGCGCAGTCGTCTAGGAAGACACAGGATTGATACAATGCGGCGTTCGGAGGAAACTTCGAACGCCGTTTTCATTTACGCCAGCGGCATTGCCGACGGAGTATTCTGATGTTTGAAATGTTCACGGAATCTGCACCGCTGTTCATAGCCGTAGTGTTTGCGTTTTGCCTGATAATCGGCAGCTTTCTCAACGTGGTGATTTACCGACTGCCCATCATGATGGAGCGTGAATGGCGCGAACAATGCGAGGAAATAGCGAAAACGCCGGCTGAGCAGAAGCTGCCCACCGGACGCTTCGACCTCATTGTGCCACGCTCGCGTTGTCCCTCCTGCGGAACTTTGATCAAGGCATGGCAGAACATCCCCGTCGTTAGCTATCTGTTGCTGGGCGGTAAGTGTTCGAACTGCAAGGAATCCATCTCGGCGCGTTACCCGGTGGTCGAAATGATGACAGCACTACTGGCCGCGTTGTGCGCCTGGCGATTCGGCGCAGGCCCTGAAGCCATTATGGCGATCGTGCTGACGCTTGCCCTCGTACTCGTTGCGATGATCGACGCCGACACCCAGCTCATTCCCGACTCAATCGTGTTGCCGCTGATGTGGATAGGCCTCGCGATGAGCCTGTATCACCCGCTCGCAGGCGCTGAGACACTGTTCATCAGCCCCCGTGACGCGATCGTTGGCGCCATGGCCGGCTATCTCAGCCTCTGGAGTATCTACTGGCTGTTCAAGCTGGTGACCGGCAAAGAGGGCATGGGCTATGGGGACTTCAAGCTGCTTGGCGCGCTTGGTGCATGGCTCGGCTGGCAGCACCTTCACGTCATTATCCTGATGTCCGCTGTTGTTGGAGCCATCGTCGGCATCTCCATGATGGCGGTTCGCAAGCACGAGCGAAGCGAGCCGATTCCGTTCGGACCCTACCTGGCCGCGGCCGGCTGGATGACCATGATGTGGGGAAGCGATATCTGGAACCTGTATCTGGACAAGTTCATCTGACGTGACTGCCACCCGACAAATCCGGCCGCTGCGTATCGGTCTGACCGGTGGCATCGCCAGCGGCAAGTCGACCGTGGCCGACCTGTTTTCCGAGCTTGGCGCGGCTGTTATCGATACGGACGTCATCGCCCGCGAAGTCGTGGCCCCCGGCCAACCGGCAATCGACGAAATCCGCGAACGATTCGGTGAACAGATGATCGATGCGACCGGGAACCTGGACCGGGCGGCCATGCGCAAGGTGATCTTTGCCGACGACGATGCAAGAACCGATCTGGAAGCAATTTTGCATCCGCGTATCGGTGCGGAAACACGGCGTCAGGCCGACGCCGCAGGCGGCGACTACCAGCTCATCGTTGTACCCCTTTTGGTCGGCTCACCCCTGGTGCAGTTCGTTGACCGGGTTTTGGTTGTCGACTGTCAGAAAGACACACAGATTAAACGCTTGCTGGAACGCGATACAGAAAGCGTCGAACAGGCAGAACGTATTCTTGCGGCGCAGGCAAGCCGGGAGGAACGCCTGGCAATCGCGGATGATGTAGTGAACAACGACCACAGCCTCGATCATGTTCGCGATCAGGTCATCGACCTTAACCGGAAATATCAGCGTCTTACTCAGCCGTCCCCTGAATTTCGGCAGTAACAATAGCGCGAAATTCGAGGATATCCTTTTCCGTTACCTTCAGTCCCAGCCGCACACCGCGGGATTCGACGTCCAGATACTCGAGCGCACGCCCGGACAGCAGCAGCGCTTCCTCGGGATGGCCCGCAGTTGCCACCATCGCCGCCATGGTCATCGCCGAGCCAGCATCCGGTTTGGCTTCAAGAGACGCCAGAAATTGCCGCATTGCCGCGTCGATGTTACCGACCTGCAGGTCCACAGAGCCCGCCAGGTACTTGATGTGAGAGAACGCCGGCGAATCCGGTTGCGAATTGGCAGGATTTTGCAGCATGTCTGTGAACAGCGGCCTCAGCTGCTCCAGTTCCACGCCCGGGCAGCGACCCTCTGAGAGGGCCTGCGATAGACCCGCGTAGTGCTTCAGGTAGCGCGGATCGTAGATTTTCGGTGACAGGATCATCACCGCGGCGTCAAGCTCATGCGGCTGCAATACGCGAAGATTGCAGCGTATGACCAGGCGATTCAGCAATAACAGCGGATTGTCGTTCCCAATGACCTTGACGGCGTGATCCAGAACCTGCAGGGACTGCTCATGCTGGCCTGCATTGAACAACACGACGGCCAGTTCGGTCTGCGCCCTCGCCGAGGTGGGTGCTTTCTGCGCAGATGCCGCGATCATCTCATTGTAACTTGACCAAACCGTTGCGGAGAACCGGGTAAACCCGGCCAATACCAGCAGCAGGGCGCCCACGACGAGCAGGCCCATTTGCCGGCTGAGCTTGTCGCGCAACAATACGATTAGCGGCAGGAAGAGGAACCCCGCCGCCATGTAATTACGGTGTTCGAAGTAGAGCTCCAGATTCAGCGTGGTCGATTCGAGGAGGTGGTTGGCATAAAAGAACAGGATGGCAAACGCGAGCAGGGGCAGTTGCCTGCGCTTCACGAATGCGAGGACGATCAGCCCAATGTGAAATAGCGCGCCGACAGCCGTTGATACGGGCACAAACAATCCTGTCGACTTCATCACGTGATCCTGAAAGACACCGGTTGTGTACAGCTTGGGCAGGAACCAGTTCTGCAGGTAATCGGCCACGACCCGCGGCTGCGTCAAAAGTCGCTCATAGAGGCTGAAGTCACGGAATCCATGCGTTTCGAGAAAATCGACACTGAAGAACCGATAGCCAAGGAAACCGACAATAAACATTGACGGGAGCCCCAGGAACACGGCCAACCAACGCCGATCCAGGCTGGGCTGCCTGTCGCTCCGGCTGGCGAAAATCGTGATCTCGACGACGCCGATGAGTATCGGCAGCAGAACACCATTCTCCTTGGACAACGTCGCAAGAACAGTGAAGACACCGAGCGACACGGTCATGAACAGGTAGGCCTTCGTCTTGTTCGTCCCAAGCAACGAACGACCGTAGAGATAGACGACCATGCCGCCAATCGAAAATAACATGGCAAGCTGTGCCATGCGCTGCACCGCGTAGAGCGTCGTTGAGACGAGGAACGGATGCAACAACCAGGCCGCCGCCGATACCAGTGCGAGACGAGCAGCGCTCTCCCGGTCGAAGTCGAGCAACTGCAGGATTTGCCGCGTCAGGATGCCCAGCAGCGCACCGTTCAGCAGATGAATGACGAGATTGGTGCGCTTGAACGGCCACGGATCAGTCGGCCAGTTATTGCCATCGAGCAGGAAGCTGACCAGGGTAAGCGGTCTGCCGGTCGGTCCGGCTGTGCCACCGAAGACAAAGGCCTTGAAGGTATCCCAGTCCCTGACACCGCCCAGGTTGCCAAGAGCTCCAAGCGAGCTGAAATCATCGAGTACAAACGGACCTTGAAGTCCGGGCCAATACGCGAGGATTGTGACCAGGAAGACGATGCCCCACGCAATAGCTGTTGGGCTCAAGCGTGCCTCACCCTGCTTATCCTGTTCCGCAATGCCCATGTCTGTCGATATCTCTTTGATATTATTGGCCATCATTCTAGCCCGCCCACTATTGGTTTCGATACCAACAGGTTCACATAGGTTTCGGTTCGTCATTTGCCAGCCGCTCCTTCGTGGCGCAGAATACCCGAATGGCAAAACCAGCCAGCAAAATCACCTCGCAATCGGCAGCTGCCGTGACGCATTACGAGCAGCCGCTATCAGAGCGTATGCGGACGTTTCTGCGCCTCGAATTTCTCTACCAGCAGACGCTCTACAACGGCGAACGGCAGGCTGACTGGGCCACACGCGCCACGGTGGCAACGCTGCTCGAAATTTTGGCCATTCTGTCGCGCGGTGACGTCCGCAGCGATGTGCACAAGGAACTGGACCACCAACTCGGCGTTCTCGAACGCTTCCAGAGCAAACCGGGGGTTGATACTGGCCGGCTGGATAGCCTGATTCATAACCTGGCGACCAGTCGCGATGAGCTCAGTCGTATCGGGACCGCCTATCTGCAGCCCCTCAAGGACTGCGAGTTCCTTAATGCGATCAAGCACCGCAGCGCGATTCCGGGCGGCACCTGCGAATTCGACCTGCCCGTGTACAGTCATTGGCTGAGGCAGCCCCACGAACGCAGACAACAGGACATGGACAAGTGGCTGGGTGCGATTCGACCCGTATGTGATGCTACAACCGAATTGCTATGGCTCATGCGGGAAAGCGCACAACCGACTGAAAAGATGGCCATGAACGGTATGTACCAGCACAACATGCAGAAAGATGGCAATTGCCGGCTGTTGCGAGTGAGCCTGCAGGGTAACAGTTCGCTGTTCCCCGAGATCAGCGGCAGTCAGCATCGGTTTACAGTGCGTTTTCTCGAGTGGTCAACGATTGACAGCCGCGCCGTGCAGACGGGCCATGACGTGCCGTTCAAATTGTCTATTTGCTAGTGATTCTTCTGTAGGGCTTCGACCACCGGAACATCCGCCGGCAGCAGTTCGCTGGCATCCAGGCTTTCGCGCGGCACCCAGCGTAATGCCTGGCCCTCTCGCCCGACGGGCTCGCTGTTCCAGTCACTGACCAGGAAGAACTCGATCATGACACTGCGATCGTCGTATTCATGGCGCAAATTCATGAAGGAAGCGCAAGCCGTTACCTCAATGCCCAGTTCTTCTGCAAGCTCGCGTGACAGCGCCTCTGCCGACGATTCTCCGGCCGCGATCTTGCCACCGGGGAACTCCCACATGCCATTGAACACGCCGCCGCCGACACGCTCAGCAATAAGCACCCGACCCGCGGCATCGCAGAGAATTCCGGCAGCTACATTAAAATGATTCATGCGCAGTTGAGGATCAGCTCAACTTGCCGTGGCACTGCTTGAACTTCTTACCCGATCCACAGGGACACGGTTCGTTGCGGCCCACCTTGCGGCCGTCGCGCACGAACGGCGCGGCCGCTGCTGCGGCCGGCTCTTCGCCGCCGGATTGGCCACCGCCCAGCGCCGACGCTTCGGCATGCTGGAACTTCATCGCCTGCTCTTTCTTGCGACGCTGCTCGAGCTCGGACAGATCTTCTTCGCCCTGGATACGTATGCGCGACAATATGCTGATCGAGTCGTGTTTCACCTGCTCGATCATCTCGCCGAACATCTCGAAAGCTTCTCGCTTGTATTCCTGTTTTGGATTCTTCTGCGCGTAGGAGCGCAGCCCGATACCCTGGCGCAGGTGATCCATCGCAGCCAGATGCTCCTTCCAGTGGAAGTCGAGCTGCCGCAGCATGATCTGCTTCTCCACACCACGCATCAGTTCGTTGCCAATATCGTCGGCCTTCTTACCATAGGCCTTGGTGACTTCCTCGATACAGCGATCACTGATGCTCTCGGCCGTGAGCGTGCTGTCTTCACGAATCCACCGCGCCACATCCGCGCGGACACCAAACTCGGCCTCCAGCGCATTGCTCAGGCCTTCGGCGTCCCACATTTCTTCAAGACTGCCGGGCGGGATGTGCTGATGCACTGCGCCCTCAACGACTTCGTCACGAATCGCCGCGATCGAGTCTTCGATCTCCTCCGCCTCCATGAGATCGTTACGCATGACGTAGACGACCTTGCGTTGGTCGTTGGCGACATCATCGTACTCGAGGAGATTCTTACGAATATCGAAGTTGTGCGCTTCAACCTTGCGCTGCGCGCGTTCAATCTGGCGCGTCAGCAATTTGCTCTCGATCGCCTCACCTTCACGCATGCCGGCGCGCGACAGCAGGTTCTTGGTCCGTTCTGGGTCGCCGAAGATGCGCATGAGCGTATCTTCCATAGACAGGTAGAACCTGGATGAACCGGGGTCGCCCTGACGGCCCGAACGCCCCCTAAGCTGGTTGTCGATACGCCGCGATTCATGGCGCTCAGTACCCACGATATGCAGGCCACCGGCCTCAAGCACCTGGTTATGGCGCTTCTGCCACTTGTTCTGAACGTCGGCCTCGTCAGCCCCTTCACCGGCGTTGACCAGGTCACCGTCAAAACTGCCACCCAGCACGATATCGGTACCGCGACCGGCCATGTTGGTGGCGATGGTGATCGCACCGGGTCGGCCCGCGTTCTGCACAATCAGCGCTTCACGTTCATGCTGCTTGGCGTTCAAAACCTCATGCTTGATCTTCTTCTTGCCGAGAAACGTCGACAGCAGCTCCGATGCCTCAATCGAAGTGGTACCGACCAGCACAGGCTGGCCGCGTTCGCTGCAATCGACGATGTCTTCGACGATCGCCTCGAACTTGTCCTTCTCGGTGAGATAAACAAGATCAGGCTGGTCGTCGCGAATCATCGGCTTGTGCGTTGGAATTACCACGACCTCAAGCCCATAAATTGACTGGAATTCGAATGCCTCGGTATCGGCGGTACCCGTCATGCCTGACAGGTTGTTGTACAGGCGGAAATAGTTCTGGAAGGTGATCGACGCGACGGTCTGATTTTCCTGGCGGATCGATACACCTTCTTTTGCTTCCACCGCCTGGTGCAGGCCATCGCCCCAGCGGCGGCCTGGCATCGTGCGACCGGTGAACTCGTCAACGATTACGACTTCACCATCCTTGATGATGTATTCGACGTCACGCTGGTAAATCGAATGTGCTCGCAGAGCCGCGTTGAGGTGATGCAACAGGCGGATGTTGCCGGCGTCGTACAGGCTTTCGCCTTCCTGCAGGAGTCCGGCCCGCGCCATCAGCGATTCGACCTTTTGGTGGCCCTCCTCTGTCACATGCGCCTGTTTCGCCTTCAGGTCCAGCGTGTAGTCGCCGCGCGGCAGGAGCTTGCACTTCACGGGCTTTTCGTCGCCATCGACAAGGACCAGGTCCGCCTCGTTTTCCTCGGCAAGCGAAACCGCCTCGTCCAGTGAGCATAGCTGGTCGTTGCGGTCGATCAGGACCACACGATTCCCGGGAATTTCATAGTTGGTCGGCTCTTCGGTCTCTTCCTGCGCCTTGAGCTTCGGAATCAGCTTGTTGATCTGCGCATACAAATCGGTGCTGGATTCAGCCGGGCCGGAGATGATAAGCGGCGTCCGTGCCTCGTCGATCAAGATCGAGTCGACCTCGTCGACGATTGCGAAATTCAGCTTCCGTTGGGTCTTATCTTCCAACGCAAATGCGAGATTGTCGCGCAGGTAGTCGAAACCGAGTTCGTTGTTGGTTGCGTACGTAATGTCTGCCGCATAAGCCGCGCGTTTCTCTTCGGTCGACTGACCGGTCTTCGATACACCGACGGTCAGGCCCAAGAATTCATAGATCGGGCGCATCCAGTCAGCGTCGCGCTGCGCCAGGTATTCGTTGACGGTCACGATGTGCACGCCATCCGAGCTGAGCGCATTAAGGTAGGCCGGCAGCGTCGACATCAACGTTTTGCCTTCACCCGTGCGCATTTCGGCGATGTTGCCGCCATGCAGGACCATGCCGCCGATGAGCTGGACGTCGAACGGACGCAGATGCAGGGTTCGGACTGACGCCTCGCGAGCGACCGCAAAAGCGTCAGGAAGCAGCTCTTCGAGCGTCTCACCCTCGGCATAGCGCTTGCGGAATTCCCCAGTCTTGGCCTTAAGGTCGTTGTCGGAAAGCGCCTGCAGCCCTTCCTCGAGAGAATTGATCTTCTTAACGGCTTTTGAGTACTGACGCAGCAGTCGCTGGTTACGGCTGCCGAAGATGCGAGTCAGGAAATTGGCCACACAGGGCTCCCGGTCAAACAAAGGCCGCTATTCTAAGGTGTAGCGGCGCTATTTAGAATCGAATGTCGTTATTTATGGCCACAATTTTGAAACTCAAGGACCCGCGGCAATAGCCGACGGCGGTCTCTGGATCAGGGGTTCGTGGCGCTTATTTAGACGAATTGCGAATGAAGCTCACCGGATTCACCCGGCTACCATTGCGCAGGACTTCGAAGTGCAGGTTCGGGCCCGTGGCGCGGCCTGTCTTGCCCATCAGGGCAACAACCTGCCCTTTCTTTACTTCGTCGCCGACAGCGACGAGATTTTCTGAATTATGCGCGTAGCGTGTCGCAAAGCCATTGCCATGGGTGATCTCGACCATCACACCGTAACCGTAGCGATCGCCCGACCAGCTAACGACACCATCGGCAACCGCGACGATCTCATCGCCATGCTTTCCGGCGAAGTCGATGCCTGTATGGTTGGCGGGCTTGCCGGTGAACGGATCCGTACGCTTGCCAAAATAGGATGACAACCAGCCCGATTTAACCGGGCGACCCTGCGGGTACACGCGCTCACTCAGATTCTGGTTCATCAGAACCGATTCGAGTACGTCGAGCTGTGACTCACGGTTGGTCAACTGATAGCTGAGCGAGGTCATGGCATCCAGAACTTCTGGCACAGCAATGTTTGAGCCTGCGGCCATCGGCTCTTCCGGACCACCCATTGCCGGGGCCGAATCGAAATTAAACTCATCCGCATCAATATCGGCCATTTCCGTCAGACGGCGGCCAACGGCGTCGAGGCGGATGATGCGCGCGTTCATCTGCGCGATGCGAATAGCCAGGGCATCAAGTGTGTCTTCATTGCCCTGACGAATATCGGCGATATTCTCGCGCTGCGCGTCAAGCGCTCCTGTCAACTCGCTGAGTTCGCTTGTGCTGACGCCCGAGCCTGTATTTGAGGAGTAAACATAGCCGCCCGCAAAGCCTGCAGCCATAACGACCAGTGCGATAGCCCCCGCAGCGAACCCGACACTCGGGCCAGACAGGCTTAGCTGACGAGGTTTGCCGAACCCCTTGCCAAAAATTACAACATTCATCAAATACGCCCTGGATGCGTTTGTCTCGTCATATGCTTGTTAGTGCAAGCCGTCGGATCACCGTGAATTTCACCGTGTCCGCTTCTTCGCGTTGTTCTACACTTGCAGTCCCTGCCCACGTTGGTAGCCCCGCTGCCCTGCTTTTTTATCCAGGGTCGGTGGTTTTGCGTCCCCGCTTCACAGCGGGTTTGCCTTTGTCATGTGCGACAATATGCATAATGTCGGAATTCATTACAAGGTTATGACCCGTATGGGCGACATGCATCACCCTACATAGGAAAAAAGCACTAACTACGTCACATTTTTATGGCCTCTGACGAGCTTAAAAATATCCTAAAATCCAGCAAAAGCAGGGAGTTAGGGGACATCATTCGGCGCGCCCGGGAGATGGGCGAGCTGACGCACGTTCTGAGCAAAGGACTGCCGGGCGAGTACGCTGGTGCCATTGTCGCCGCAAACCTCCGCGAAGACGGCGACCTGATCGTTATTGCCGCTTCCCCGGCATGGGCGAGCCGGCTTCGCTATGAAACCGATGCCCTGCTCGCGACCGCCCGGGAGGCTGGACTCAGTCCAACCGCTTGCCGGGTCAGGGTCACGCAATCCTGATCTGGTGAGCTGGGTTCCGCCAAGCCGGTCTCCCGCTCAGAACCTGCCCGTGGAGTCTTGCCGCCGCTTCTCGCGACGCCTGCGCGCAGCCGGCTGCGGCGCCCGATAGGCGACCGCTCGAGCCTGGAACGCATACTCGATCGTCCCCACCATCCACAGTAAGTAGCCAATCAGTTCAATGAACTCCTCGACAGCGATCTTGATGACGCGCCGGTAGTCATCACCCAGTATCGACATCCACAAACGCTCGTGTCCAACAAGCCACACTATCGCAAACAGGATCACGGCACCGCAAAACAGAAACGTCAGGCCGGGCGACGGCCAGATACGTGCAAGCGCAATCCTGAGACGAAGGCGGTGCCGATAGATGTACGCCATGACCAGCGCCGCTGCGATCACAACCAACGCCTGCCAGAGATTGTCGACCAGGAAACGATCAAAGAAGTAATCGAGTTCGCGAATGAGGAAAATCAGCGCCATGCCGCCGAAAAGAAATGCGATCGGTCGCTGCGACGGGCAGAACCTCGCTACCCACGCCATGATGACGCCGCATGATCCCAGTATGATCGCCTGGATAATTTCGATAGGCGAATACTCACTGGTGCCCAGGATGTCGGCATCGTCGACCAGGATATGGAGCTTGAGGCTACCCGGCGACGCCAGCTCCATTTGCATCAGCGCCCACGTGACTGCCACGATACTGGCGAAATACACGATGTACCGAATCCAGACCATACGCGACTATACACCCAAGATCGGGATCAGGGTCTAAGGATGAAGGTCGGCGAAGCCGACGCATCAATAAGCCCATGATTCAAAAGAAAATGGCGCGCATCTTCTGCATCGGTATCAAACCAGTCGCGCGTATTGCCCAGCCGGAAGCTGTACCCCCAGGCGTCCATGTCCGCCATCAGCCGGGCTCGCCCGACGCCCTCGATATAGTCGGCAAGAACGACCTGCAGGTAACACACCGCTGACTCTTCCAGATCGTCGCCACCCGCATCCCGATCGAGACCATCGCGGCGCTGGCCATCCATGCATATGACGTGGCAGGACTCGTGCAGGCAGGAGTGCACCGGAGTATCTGCCCGGACGTATACCGACCTTCCTACTACGCCTGCTTCGGAGTCACCCCAGAAACTGCCTGTTATGGGTGCATCATCCGACTGAACGACCAGTTCGAGACCGAAACGTTCGAGGAGCTCACCGAGCCTCTCGGCACCCGTATCGCCAACCGTAAGAACCTCACTCAAAGCGTAGAAATTTGCTTCAGGATGATACGCACGAGGTCATCGACGATCGCCTCGCGCAGCAGTTCCTCCTCGCGAGCCTTGCCAAGCACCAGCGTCGAGTCATACGTGTAATCGCGCGTCAGGGTAAGGATCTGGAATTCGAGCAGGTCTTGGGAAACGCCCTGAAGTGCATACTCGACCGTGTAATACACCTCGTACTCGGTCGGCACGTTACGCGCCGACACAGACAATACGCGCTGGTCGGTCGCGTCGAAGGAGATCGTGAAGGTCGCTGTCGCATCAGCCGCGCTATCGACAAGATTTACGCCGGAGGCCTCGAGCGTCGCGCGCAACTCCCGATAGAACAGGCTACGCTGGTCTTCGGCCGCAATGTAGGTACGTTCCATTGCTGCGGGCGCAGTAAACGCCCCCCGTAACTGAAAGCCGCAACCTGCGAGCAGCGTCAGGAGAAGAATTGCCGCGAACCTAGACAACGATATTTACCAGGCGTCCGGGCACGACAATGATCTTACGAATAGCCTTGCCATCGACGAAGCGCTGCACGTTGTTGTCGGCGATCGCGTGCTCCTCGATATCGTTCTTGCTCGCATCGGCTGGCACAGCAATGCGCCCGCGCAATTTGCCATTCACCTGCACGACAAGCTCGATCATATCCAGCTCCAGCGCCGCCTCATCGAACTCCGGCCAGCGGCGATCGATCAGGGCAGTTTCGTGGCCCAGCTCCTTCCAGAGCGCATGACAGATATGCGGAGTCATGGGCGACAGCATGAGCACGACAGCCTCCAGCGCCTCATGCTCTACCGCTCGCCCTGCGTCCGAAGGGTCTTCAAACCTGTTAACGGCATTGAGCAATTCCATGGCGGCAGCGACAGCCGTATTGAAACTGCTGCGACGGCCGATATCGTCGCCAATCTTGGCGATGGTTTGATGCGTTTTGCGGCGCAGTTCTTTCTGCGTATCGCTAAGGGTCGCGGTGTCGAGTTTCGCTACGGGACCCCCGGCGGCATGATCCACGACGGCATGCCAGAACCGCTTGAGGAAACGGTAGCTACCCTGAACACCATCGTCCGACCATTCAAGCGACTGTTCCGGTGGCGCTGCGAACATCATGAACAGACGCACGGTGTCGGCTCCGTACTTGTTTATGAGCACCTGCGGATCGACCGTGTTGCCCTTGTTCTTGGACATCTTGGCGCCGTCCTTGAGTACCATGCCCTGCGTCAGCAGGTTGGTGAACGGCTCTGACACATCGGTCAGTCCTTCGTCACGCATGACGCGCTGGAAAAAGCGCGAGTAAAGGAGATGCAGGATCGCGTGTTCTATACCGCCGGTGTACTGGTCAACTGGCGTCCAGTAGGCGGCACGTTCGTCGAGCATTGCCGTATCACTGTCGGGACAGGCGTAGCGTGCGAAGTACCAGGACGACTCGACAAAGGTGTCAAAGGTATCCGTCTCCCGACGTGCCGCCTTACCGCATTCTGGACAGTCAACATTCACGAATTCCGGCATGTTATTGAGAGGCGACCCGGTACCTGTAACCGTGACGTCTTCGGGCAGCACGACGGGCAGATCCTTCTCAGGTACTGGTACCGCCTCGCAGTCGTCGCAATAGATGATGGGGATGGGTGTACCCCAATAGCGCTGTCGCGACACGCCCCAGTCACGCAGGCGATAGTTAACGGTCCTGCGTCCGCGCCCCGTCTCCTCGAAGTGGTCGGCGATCGCATTGAAGGCAGTCTCGTAATCCATGCCATCGTACTTGCCGGAATTGACGAGTACGCCTTTGTCGATGAATACCTGTTCCTGGATATCGATCTCGGAGCCGTCAGCCGGAGCAATGACCTGCTTGATCTCCACGCCGTGTTTCTTTGCAAACTCCCAGTCACGTTCATCGTGGCCCGGGACAGCCATCACCGCGCCTGTGCCGTAACTCATGAGCACGAAGTTCGCGACCCACAGCGGAACTTCGTCACCGGTCAGCGGATGGATGGCAGAAATGCCGAGCGGCATACCTTTCTTCTCCATCGTTTCGAGCGTCGCCTCGGCGGCATCCGTTTTAACACATTCCTCGATGAACGCAGCAACCTCGGGACTGCCCTGCGCCGCTTTCGCGGCCAGCGGGTGTTCGGCAGCTACCGCCATGTAGGTCACGCCCATGAGCGTGTCCGGGCGCGTGGTATACACCGTCAGCGGATCATCTTCGCCATTGACGTCGAACGACAACTCGACACCTTCGGAGCGACCGATCCAGTTGCGTTGCATCGTCTTGACCGAATCAGGCCAGCCCGGCATCCGGTCCAGCTCATCGAGTAACTCGTCGGCATAGGCCGTCGTCTTCATGAACCACTGTGGAATTTCGCGACGCTCGACCAGCGCATCCGAGCGCCAGCCACGCCCGTCAATCACCTGCTCGTTGGCCAGCACGGTCTGGTCGACGGGGTCCCAGTTAACGACTGAATTCTTACGGTAGACGAGACCCTTTTCGAACATCCGTGTGAACAGCCACTGCTCCCAGCGGTAGTACTCAGGCCGGCAGGTCGTTACTTCTCGCGACCAGTCATACGCGTAGCCCAGGCGATCGAGTTGCCCGCGCATCTCGGCGATATTTTCGTAAGTCCACTTCGCCGGCGGAACCCCATGTTTGATGGCGGCGTTCTCGGCCGGCATGCCAAATGCGTCCCACCCCATCGGCTGCAGAACATGCTTGCCCTGCATCCTTTGGTATCGCGCAATTACGTCTGAGATCGTAAATACCCTCACATGACCCATATGGAGCTTGCCGCTCGGGTAAGGGAACATCGTCAGGCAGTAGAACTTGTCCTTGTCCGGGTCTTCATCGACCTCGAAACTGCGGGCTTCCTGCCAGTGGCGCTGGGCTTCCTGCTCGATGATTTCGGGCTTGTAAGGGGTACTCATGGGTGTCGCTTTTTCGTCTGGGTGTGAAAGCCCGCAAGCCTATCAGAGGCTGGCCCGATTGCGAATCCAGCACAGGCCCAGAATTGCCAGGCAGAGGCCGATAATAGGCCAGTTTCCGCTCCTGGCGTAGGGCGTCGTGCCGCGGCGCGGCTGAATGTCTGCCGTCAGGAGTTCAGGCTCGAACTGCCTGCCGGATTGCAGCAGCTCGCCATCCGCACCGATAAAAGCGCTAATGCCGGTATTGGTCGACCGCAGCGCCGGGCGGCCGAATTCCAGCGACCGCATGCGCGCGATCTGGAGATGCTGGTGCGGGGCGATCGAATCCCCGAACCAGGCGTCGTTGCTGACATTGATCAGGATGCCCGCCTCCGGCAACGCATACAGCTGCTCAGCGCCGTAGGCATCCTCGTAACAGATGGCCACGCCGAAGCGGGTGCCGTCCACCGCGGTCAGCAGCGGTTGAATGTCTGCGCCTTTCGCGAGATCTGCGTGCGGCAGGTTTTGCATTTTCATCCACTCGCGCACGCTCGGCGGTACCGGGAAGTACTCACCAAAAGGAACCAGGTGACGCTTTCGGTAGCTCTGGCGCTCCTCCCCGCCGATCAACATGACGCTGTTATAGATGCGCCCGTCCACACTGCGCTCATAACTGCGTTCGAGAATGCCAAACAGGACGCTCTGCCCGCGCATGCGCGCATCGGACTCGACCCGTGCAATGAAGCTTTCAACCTGGTCGTTGAGCGCCGGGATTGCGACCTCCGGCCACAGCACGATATCGCTGTCCGCCGCACCAAGCGTTGCGCTGTGGTAATACTCCATGATCGGCAAGAGCTGATCACGGTCCCATTTCTTGTCCTGCGAAACACCGGCCTGCAGGATTGTGGCGCGAAGCACCGGGCCGTCCGGCCTGGTCCAGTCCACGAACGTCAGCACGCCGCCGATTATCCATGGCAGCAGAATCGCAGATAAGCCGATGATGCGACCTCGAGTGGTCGCTGCCATGACCGTCGCAATGATCGCGCTGGTGCTTAGCAAGAGCACAAAAGATACGCCATAGACGCCAAGTACGGGAGCCCAGCCGGACAGCGGCAAGTCGATTTGCGCGTAGCCGAACGCCATCCACGGAAAACCGGTCAGTATCCAGCTACGTACCCATTCCACCAGGACCCAGGCAGCCGGGCCGACAAGCAACAATAGCCGGGGCTCGCCAAGCGACAGACGGCTCATCAGCCATCCACCCACAGACAGAATCGACGCCATAATCAAGGCAAGACCTACCATGAGCAGGATGGCGATCCAGAGGGCCGCGTTGCCATAAACGTGCACGGAGATGTAGATCCAGTAGGTACCGGTGAGGAATAGCCCGAAGCCATACCAGAACGCATGCCCGGCTGCATCGCGAGGTCCGACCGTCAGGCAGCTATATAGAAGCGGCAAAATCAGCAAGGGGGCCAGAAGTGACCAGCCAAACGGCGCGAACGCCAGCGTGGTTGCAGCGCCCAGGATAAAAGCAATCAGGCGGCTAAGCCTCGGTTTTTCCGCTGGTAACAGGAGAAGCGGATGCGTGTCTTTCGCCACCGGCCTAGTCGCTCATGCGTTGAACCTGCAACGCATCGATGCGCCGCTTGTCTGCCTTTATAACGGCGAACTCGAAGCCGCCAAAGTTCACTTTCTCACCACGTCGTGGCAAGCGACCAAGCGAATGCAATACCAGGCCACCAATCGTGTCGTACTCCTCATCATCGAGATCGCATTCGAAGTACTCGTTGAAGTCCTCGACGCGCGTGAGGGCCCGCACTGCAAAACTCGGCTTCCCATTACGATCGCCGTCCGGCCGGATGAACTCGGCCTCTTCATCATCGTGCTCGTCTTCGATCTCGCCGACGATTTCCTCGAGAACATCCTCGATGGTCAGCAGACCGGCAACGCCGCCGTATTCGTCGACGACAATCGCCATGTGATTGTGGCTCGCGCGAAATTCCTTGAGCAGCGCGTTGAGTCGTTTCGACTCCGGTATAACTGCCGCCGGACGCAGCAGCTTGCGAATGGTCACACCCTTCGCTGCGTCCGAACCAAAATAACGCAGCAGGTCCTTGGCCAGCAGTATGCCCAGGACTTCATCACGATCTTCCCCGATAACGGGAAAACGTGAATGCCCGGACTCGACAATCATCGCAAGGGTCTCGTCGAAGGGATCCTCGATGTCGATAACGACCATCTGCGAACGCGGCACCATGACGTCGCGCACCTGGGTCTCGGATACTTCGAGCACGCCGGTAAGCATGCTCTTTTCTTCGGCGTCGAGCTCGACTTCAGATTCAATAAACGTCTGGATTTCGTCTCGGCTCCAGGGCTCGCCACTGAACGCGCGCCGAATGCGCGCGACCAGGCCGGGCGTGCCTGGGCCGGTGGTACTGGGGGGTTTGTCGTTCATAATGTCGTAATTCTATCAGGTCTGGCCTGCGGCTCCATATGGGTCTGCAACACCCTGTTCAGACAGGATACGCGTCTCCAGCGCCTCCATCTCAGCCGCCTCGGATTCCGTCTCGTGGTCGTAGCCCAGCAGGTGCAACGTGCCGTGCACCAGCATATGGGCCCAATGATCGTCCAGCGCCTTGCCCTGTGCGGTCGCCTCTTCGCGTACGACGCTCGCACAAATAACAACGTCGCCCAATGGCACCGGCATGTCGGCCGGTAGCCCGGCGACATCACCTGCCGGAAACGACAGGACATTGGTCGGCTTGTCCTTGGCGCGATAGTCGCTGTTCAGCGCATGGATTTCAGCAGCATCGACGATGCGCACGGAAACCTCGATGTCACCGCCCGCGCCAGACGCACAAACCGCACGCGCTATCCAGGATTCAACTATGGGTATCTCAGGAGCAGTGCTGTCGTCGCAGGCGTTTTGAACGTCAATCTGAACGGTCATTTTCTTCGTAGGCTCTGACGATACGTTGCACAAGTTGATGACGCACGACGTCCTTGGGAGTGAAGTGAGTGAATGACACACCCTTTACGTTCTGTAGAACCTCAGTTGCATTCCTCAGACCCGACATCTGCCCGTTAGGTAAATCGATCTGCGTTACGTCGCCAGTGACAACGGCGCGCGATCCGAAACCGATACGCGTCAGGAACATCTTCATTTGCTCGACGCTCGTATTCTGTGCCTCGTCCAGAATGACGAAGGACTCGTTGAGAGAACGGCCACGCATGAAGGCGAGCGGCGCTATCTCGATTACGTTACGTTCAATCAATCGCGTCACACGCTCTGCACCGATCATGTCGTAAAGCGCGTCGTACATCGGCCGCAGGTAGGGATCCACTTTCTGCGAAAGATCTCCTGGCAGGAAACCCAGTCGCTCACCCGCTTCAACGGCAGGGCGAACAAGTACGATGCGTCGAACCTGCTCAGACTCGAGCGCATCGACGGCCGCAGCGACAGCGAGATAGGTCTTGCCGGTGCCGGCAGGGCCAATACCAAACGCGAGATCGTGCTCGCGAATATTGCGAATATACGCGGTCTGATTTGCGCCACGCGGGCGAATCAATTTGCGACGCGTCTGGATCGTTACTTCCTCCTGCGCCTCATCAGAGTCGACATCATCGCTTTTGGCCTCATCCATAAATGACTCCTGCAACAGCATATGCACGCGTTCCGGATCCAGCCTTTCCTCGTCGGTCATGTCGAACAGCCTGGACAAAACATCGCCGCCAACCTCGGCAGCGCCCGGCTGTCCTGTAATCCGAAAACGATTACCGCGACTGGCGATTTCGACGTTGAGGCGGCGCTCAATCTGCCGCAGGTGTTCATCAAACTGGCCGCAGAGGTTTGCAAGGCGGCCATTATCGGCTGGCTCGAGGACTACGTCCCGAGAAATCTGGACAGCATTCAAAATCTGTATTTGTAACCTCTGTGCAGGAGAGCGCCTGTCAGAACGACAGGGGCGTTGCCATTTGTGGCAAAAAATCTATTCAGACGATAGATCATTAACATCGAGACTACGCTGCAGCCTCTTTATTGGCAAGTCGGCCCCGCAACGAATTGGGTAGCGCCTCGGTAATCACCACGTCAACAAAATCTCCGATGACGGCAGGATCCGCATCAAAATTGACCCATCGATTATTTTCTGTACGTCCCGATACCTGTGTGTCGCTCTTCTTTGACAGCTTCTCGACAAGCACGCGCTGTGTCGTTCCGACCATCGCACGACTGATTTCCATGGCCTGTTGGTTAATGCGTGCCTGTAACAGCTGGAGCCTTTCTTTCTTGACCGCCATCGGCGTGTCATCAGCCAGCGATGCGGCGGGCGTACCAGGCCGCGCGCTGTACACAAAACTGAACGACTGGTCGAACTGCATTTCGGCGATCAGGTTCATTAGCTGCTCGAAGTCCTTATCCGTTTCGCCCGGGAAACCAATAATGAAATCGGAACTCAGACTGATGTCCGGGCGAGCTGCACGGAGTTTACGAATCTTCTGTTTGTACTCGAGAATGGTATGCCCGCGCTTCATGGCAGCGAGCACACGATCGGAGCCGTGCTGCACCGGCAGGTGCAGGTAACTCGCGAGTTTTGGTACTTCAGCGTAGGCCTGTATCAGGCTGTCGGTGAACTCAACCGGATGCGATGTCGTAAAGCGAATGCGGTCGATGCCGTCAATCGCCGCCACGTAATAGATAAGTGTTGCGAGATCAGCGATCTCACCGTTGTGCATCGGACCACGATAGGCATTCACGTTCTGGCCAAGCAGGTTTACTTCGCGTACGCCTTGTTCTGCAAGTGACGCAACTTCCGCAATGACATCGTCAAACGGACGGCTGATTTCTTCGCCACGCGTGTAGGGCACTACACAGAAACTGCAGTACTTGCTGCAGCCTTCCATTACGGAAACGAATGCGGTCGGGCCCTCCGCACGCGGTTCGGGCAAGCGATCGAATTTCTCGATTTCGGGAAACGATACATCGATGATTGACGACGACTGCGCGCCGGCATCAGTAAGCATTTCGGGCAATCGATGCAGAGTTTGCGGACCAAAGACAATATCGACGAACGGTGCCCTTTCCGTAATACCCTCACCTTCCTGGCTGGCGACGCAGCCACCCACACCAATCTTGATATCCGGGTTTTTCACCTTGAGTTGCCGCCAGCGACCCAGTTCAGAAAACACCTTCTCCTGGGCCTTCTCTCGAATCGAGCACGTATTCATAAGCAACAGGTCGGCATCGCCCGGCGAATCCGTCAGTTCGTAGCCGTGTGACTCCCGTAAAACGTCGGCCATTTTGTCCGAGTCATACTCGTTCATCTGGCAACCCATTGTTTTGATAAATAGTTTCATGCTGACTTCACTTGATAAATCCCATCGCCTCCAGTTTAACCAATATACGATGCGCAGCGAGATCGGGCGAGATGCCGATGGTGTCGATATCCATCTCCGGGTTCTCCGGCGCCTGATACGGATCCGAGATTCCCGTGAACTCCTTGATCTTACCCGCGCGTGCCAGGGCGTAGAGGCCTTTGCGATCGCGCTGCTCGCAGATCTCGAGCGGCGTCGAGACATGGATTTCCACGAAACCGCCGACGGGCTCGATCAGGTCGCGCACATAGCGGCGGGTCGCCGTGTACGGTGCGATCGGCGCGCAAATGGCGATGCCGCCGTTCTTGGTGATCTCGCTGGCCACAAAGCCGATGCGCTGGATATTGAGATCGCGGTGCTCTTTCGAAAAGCCGAGCTCACTCGAGAGGTTCTTGCGCACGATGTCGCCATCGAGCAAGGTGATCCGGCGGCCGCCGATTTCCATGAGCTTGGACATCAGGGCGTTGGCAATGGTTGACTTGCCGGAACCCGAGAGCCCGGTGAAGAACACCGTGAAGCCCTGCTCATGGCGCGGTGGGTGCGTGCGTCTGAGCTCAGTGACCACGTCTTCGAAGGAGAACCAGTCCGGGATCTCGAGGCCTTCCTGCAGGCGGCGCCGGAGCTCGGTGCCCGAGATGTTGAGGACGTGATCGTCGTCGGTCGCTTCGTCGATCGGGATGTACTGCGCCTTGTTCTCGGCGTACACCATCATGCGGAACGGCACCATCGAGATATCGAGCTCATCCGCGTGTTCTGTGAGCAGGTCCTGTGCGTCATAGGGACCGTAGAAATCCTCACCGCTGGAGTCCTTGCCCGGACCCGCATGGTCGCGGCCGATGATGATGTGCGTGCAGCCGTAGTTCTTGCGGATGATCGCGTGCCACAGCGCCTCGCGCGGCCCGCCCATGCGCATCGCCAGCGGCAGCAGCGACAGTGAGGTCGTCTGCTCCGGGTAGTGCTTGAGGATGTGCTCGTAGCAACGCACGCGGGTGTAGTGATCGACATCACCAGGCTTGGTCATGCCAACGACCGGGTGGATCAGCAGGTTGGCTTCGACAGCACGCGCTGCAAGATGCGAGATCTCCTGGTGCGCGCGGTGCATCGGGTTACGCGTCTGGAACGCCACCACCTTGCGCCAGCCGAGCTTCTTGAAGCGTGCGCGGACTTCGGCCGGGCTCTCGCGCAGGTGCTTGAAGTCGTAGTGTGTCGGCGCCTCGATGCCCGTCAGCTTGCCGCCGACGTACACGGGGCCCGCGATGTTGTTGAGAAAATGGACCGCCGGGTGCTTCTCGTCGGCAGTGCCGAACACGCCCCTGGCTTCTGCCGCCTTGTCCGGCGTCCAGATGTCGCCAACCTCGAGGGTGGCGAGAATGACGCCTTCGAGATCACGCAGAGCCACCTTGTCACCCGACTTAAGCTCGGCCGCAAACTCGTCCGTCACATCCAGCGTGATCGGCATCGGCCACAGCACACCGGAGGTGAGGCGCATGCCGCTGACCACCGCCTCGTAATCATCCTGATTGAGAAAACCCTCGAGCGGCGAGAACGCACCGTTGAGGATCAGTTCGATATCACAGAGCTGGCGCTCGCTGAGGTCCCACGACGCGCAATCGCCCGCCGCCTGCTTCTCGGCCTCGGCCGCAGCCTCATCCAGGTAGAGGTGTTTTAACTCGCCGCCATGCGGTTCTTTAAACGCGCCCATTGCGTCAACCCTTTGTGGTCAAACTGAGAAAGCCGCGCAGGCTGGTAAAAACCCACGCGGCTTTGAAATAGCTGGTTGGTAGAGTGCTTCCTAGAACGGAATATCGTCGTCGAAGGGGGGGTCCTCCGGCTGGGGAGGCGCACCGCCGCCACCACCTTGCTGGCCACCGCCCTGCTGGCCGCCACCCTGCTGGCCACCGCCCTGCTGGCCACCGCCACCGCCAAACGAACCACCGCCACCGGCACCGCCGCGGCCACCGAGCATCTGCATTTCGTCTGCTATGATTTCGGTTGTGTAACGATCCTGGCCGTCCTGGCCCTGCCACTTGCGTGTCCGCAGCTTGCCCTCGATATAAACCTGCGAACCTTTGCGCAGATACTCGGCCGCAATTTCGGCCAGGCGATTGAACATCGATACCTTGTGCCACTCGGTGCGCTCTTTCTGTTCGCCGGTCTGTTTGTCTTTCCACGACTCATTGGTCGCGACCGTGAAATTGGTAACGGCAGAGCCACTCGGCATGTAGCGTGTCTCGGGATCTCCCCCAAGATTACCAACGATGATGACTTTGTTTACTCCGCGGGCCATATACGGATCCCCTGTCTAAATAGTGTGTTTATGATGCTCGCCGCGGTACAGCGAGGGAGGCCTATTGTAGAGAAGCACCGCGTTTTTGCTACCCCGATTTATGGGTCTTTTCGCGGAATTTTCCCGAAGCCCTGCAGGGCCAGCCAGATGCCGCCCAGCAGCGCGCAGACAAAGAACACATCCGTCGGACGACCCTGCCCCAGAAAGCGGCCGCCGATCAGACCGCCGACGAAAGCACCCAGAAACTGGGCGCTGGAGAACACGCCCAGCGAGGCACCACGTACTTCATCCTCAGCCAATACTGACAGCCGTGCCGGCAGTCCTGCCTCGAGGAAGTTGAAGCCGGCAAAGTAGACCACAAGCGCCAGAAATACCGTTAGGACCGAGAATCCGAAGAATGTCAGCCCGAGCTGGGCGACGATGACCAGCGTCACGGCGATGCCGATCAGGTAACCCCGCCCCTGGTGGTGGTCCCGCATGATCATCGGCACCGCAATACCGAGCGAGACAACGAGTGCGCCGATATACATCTTCCAATGCTCGGTCAGCGGCATTTCGAGACGGTCGTGCAGCAGGAACGGCAGAGCAACAAAGGTCGCTGTCATAATCGCGTGCAGCAGAAAGACGTAGGCATCGATGCGCAGCAGGTCCGGCCGAAACGCCGGCAGCAGACTCCAGCTCTCGCGACGCACCGGCCGCGGAATCTCAGGCAGCAGGCGCAACATCAATGCGGCAAGGATGGCCAGCGCCCCACCGATCCAGAAAAGTGCGGGAACGCCGAAGCTTGCCGCGATAAGCGGGCCAGCCACCATGGCAATCATGAATGATGACCCAATACCGACGCCGAACACGGCCATCGATTTCGTACGCACTTCCGGGCGTGTCGCATCCGTTATCAGCGCCGACAGGGTGGCCGAGATAGCGCCGGCACCCTGCAACAGGCGGCCGGCAACGAGACCGTAAATGGACTCGGAAAGGCCAGCCAGCACGCTACCCGCGGCGAATATCGCGAGGCCGCCGACAATGACCGGGATCCGGCCGATACGGTCAGAAAGGGCTCCTAGCGGAATCTGGAAACAGGCCTGAGTCAGGCCGTAACCGCCCACGGCGAGGCCGATCAGCATCGGCGTCGCATTCTCGAGATCCCGCGCAAACAATGACAGGACCGGCAGCAGGGCGAACAAGCCGAACATGCGAATCATCGCGATGAGCGCAACAACACCGACCGAGCGGCGTTCGTCAGCATGCATGGCTGTGCTATCAGGCTTGTTTGAATCCAAAGTTGTACTTCCTTTGCGCCGCGAAGGCGCGGCGGCGTATATTAGCAGGTTGTTCGCACTTCACTGAATCTCCCTGATGAAATCGACAGACCGCACCATCCGAATCGCCGGCGCGAGGACCCACAACCTCAAGAACGTCGATCTGACCCTGCCTCGCGACCAGCTCATCGTGTTTACGGGCCTCTCGGGCTCGGGCAAATCCTCTCTCGCCTTCGACACGATCTACGCCGAGGGCCAGCGCCGCTATGTCGAGTCACTGTCAGCCTATGCCCGCCAGTTCCTGTCGATGATGGAGAAGCCCGACATCGATCACATCGATGGCCTCTCGCCTGCCATTTCGATCGAACAAAAGTCGACCTCGCATAATCCGCGATCGACTGTCGGCACGGTCACCGAGATTTACGACTACCTGCGCCTGCTGTTCGCTCGCGCCGGTACGCCAAAGTGCCCCGATCACAATGTCACGCTGGAAGCGCAGACCGTCAGCCAGATGGTCGATCATGTACTTGAACTGCCGGAAGGCACGAAACTCATGTTGCTCGCACCGGTGGTCGCCGAACGTAAAGGCGAGCATGTGCAACTCATGGCGGACCTGCAGGCCCAGGGCTTTATTCGCGCACGTATCAACGGCGAAATCTATGAACTCGACCAGCCACCCGCGCTCGACCTGCGTAAGAAACACAACATCGACGCGATTGTTGATCGCTTCAAGGTAAAAGCCGAGGAAGATCTGCGCCTGCGACTCGCCGAATCGTTCGAAACCGCGCTGCGATTGGCCGATGGTGTTGCCCGCGTTGCCTACATGGATGACGGCGACGCGGAGGAAATTACGTTCTCCGACCGCTTCGCCTGCAATATCTGCGGC
>JAIBDF010000142.1 GCA_024679535.1 Chromatiales bacterium | reverse complement strand
ATCCTCCTGGTTGGACTGATTTGTTACGACCGACTGGCGGTCCGTCAGATTCCGAATGTCGACGAACCTATCGTCACTGTTGCGACCAACTATCCCGGCGCTAATGCCCAGGTCATCGAATCGCAGATAACCAAGCCGATCGAGGACGCACTTTCGGGTATCGAAGGCATTGATTTCATAAGTTCGGTCAGCCGCGCAGAGAGCAGCCAGGTAACCGTCCGCTTCAAACTGAATCGCGACCCGGACGCTGCGGCCAGCGACGTCCGCGACCGCGTGGCTCAATCGCGCAAAGCACTCCCCGAGGAGGCTAACGAACCGATCGTCCAGAAGCAGGAGGCCGATGCACAACCCATTATCTGGCTGGCCTTCTCGTCCGACCGACATGATCTGATGGAGATCGCCGACGTGGCGCTGCGCCTCGTCAAAGATCGAATCCAGACCATTCCGGGTGTCGCGGAGGCCCAGGTCAGGGGTAATCGCTACGCAATGCGCGTCTGGTTGAAACCGGATCGACTGGCCGGCTACGAGCTGACGCCACTCGACATAGAGGTGGCACTGCGGGCGCAGAACATCGAGGTGCCGGCAGGACGGGTAGAAGCTATCAATCGGGAATTTACCGTTCTGGCGGAGACCGATCTCAGGGAGCCGCAACAGTTTGCCGATATTGTCGTCAAGGAGACCGATACCTTCCTGGTGCGCCTGGGCGATGTCGCTCGTATAGAGCTCGGTGCTGATAATTCGCGTTTCCGGGCGCGGTTCAACGGCCGCAACGCGATCCCGCTCGGTATCGTCAAGCAGGCGGTCGCGAACCCCCTCGAAATATCGGCGGCACTGCAAGAACTCCTGCCGCAGATTTCCGCGTCACTGCCAACAGGAATGCGGGTTGAGGTGGCGCACGACTCGACCGCGTTCATCGAGCGATCCATACAGGAGGTGTACATAACGGTCGCTGAAGCAGCCGTGCTCGTCATTCTCGTGATCTTCCTGTTCCTGCGAAATTGGCGCGCCGTACTGGTTCCCTTGGTCACCATACCGGTATCGCTCATCGGCGCCTTCGCGCTGATGTACGTGCTCGGGTTCACGATCAATACACTTTCGCTGCTCGCCATGGTGCTGGCGATCGGGCTTGTCGTCGACGATGCGATCGTGATGCTCGAAAATATCTACCGCCATATCGAGGACGGCATGAAGCCGCTCGAGGCAGCCCTTACCGGCAGCCGTGAGATCGCTTTCGCCATCGTCGCGATGACCGTAACCCTCGCGGCCGTGTACCTGCCATTCGTTTTCACAACCGGCCGCAGTGGCAAACTATTCATCGAGTTCGCGTTGACACTCGCTGGCGCGGTCCTGGTTTCCGGATTTGTTGCGCTTACGCTGTCCCCCATGATGTGTTCCAAGCTGCTGCGTCATGAGAAAAAGCACGGCCGCCTTTTTGAAATTGGCGAGCGCCTTCTGCGCAGCCTGGACCGCGGCTACCAGTCGATTCTCGGCAAATTGCTGCACCGCAGCTGGCTGGTTATGACTGCGGCTGCGGGGGTTGTGGTTGCCATGGCAGTCCTGTTTACGATGTTGCCGGAGGAACTTGCCCCGGCAGAAGATACCGGCTCAATCATGGGCATAGGCAGAGCGCCGGAAGGCGCGACCATCGACTATACGGATCGCTACGCACTGCAGATGGTCGACATTTTCACCGAGCTCCCGGAACAGAAACGATTTTTCAGTTTCTCAGGATTTAATGGCGTCACCAACGCCATGACGTTTGTAACCGTGAGTGACTGGAATGATCGCGATCGCAATACGCAGCAGATCAAGAACTCACTGTTTCCAAAGTTCGCCAACATCGCCGGGATAATGGCCTTCCCGCTCACGCGACCGCCGCTTGGGGTGCGCGATTTCGGACAGCCAGTGCGCTTCATCGTGCAGAGCACCCAATCCTGGGACGAGCTCGCTGACACGGTGCAGCGCCTGATCGCGAAAATCGGCGAGAACCCCAACCTGATCAACCCGGATTCAGATCTGAAGCTGAACAAGCCGGAACTCAAGATTGACGTTAATCGCGAGAAGATTTCAGCCGTGGGTGCCAGCGTTGTTGGCGTCGGCCACACGCTCGAAACCATGCTGGGTGGCCGCAACGTTACGCGCTTCAAGATTGGCTCGGAGCAATATGACGTGATCGTTCAGGTGGAGGACGACGCACGGCGCACGCCTGAGGATCTGAGTAACATCTTTGTCCGCGGTAGCGACGATACGATGATCCAGCTGCAGAACCTTGCCACGGTCACTGAAACAGTTGCGGCCAAGGAGCTCAACCACTTCAACAAGATGCGTGCCGCTACTATCTCCGTTGGCCTGGGTCCCGGCTATTCCATGGGCGAAGCCATCGAATGGCTTGAAGACGCGCTGACGGAAGTCGCACCCGATGCCCTGTATGATCTGGGCGGCCAATCGCGCGAGTTCCGCGAATCCGCATCCGGCGCAATGACCATGATGATCCTTGCGCTGCTGTTTATTTACCTTGTTCTTTCGGCGCAATTCGAAAGCTTCATCGACCCGCTGATCATCCTTGTCTCGGTCCCGCTGGCCATGTTCGGCGCATTCCTTTGCCTGGTTGCGATCAACGTCGGCAATGACATGGGCTGGTGGCAAACCATAACGTCCTGGAATATCTATACGCAGATCGGGGTGGTAACGCTGGTTGGGCTGATTGCCAAACACGGCATCCTGATTGTCGAATTCTCAAACCAGTTGCGCGAAAGTGGCGTAAGCAAGTTCGACGCGGTCCTCCAGGCTGCCACGCAAAGACTTCGGCCAATTTTGATGACGACCGGCGCGATGGTGCTTGGTGCCGTGCCCCTGGCGTTTGCCGGCGGCGCGGGTGCGGAAGCACGTCACCAGATCGGATGGGTTATCGTCGGCGGCTTGAGTTTCGGCACACTATTTACGTTATTTGTCGTTCCCGTTGTTTACCTGTTGCTGGCCGGTCGTCATGACAAGGCGGCATAGCAGGCAGCGCGCTAATCGACTGTTGGAACTGACTTGAGATAGGCGGCGATCGCCTCTCGATCTGCTGACGTCAGGTGCGCCATGTTCTCCTGCACGGCGACCATGGTGCCGCCCACCGTGTCGAACTCCGGCGTGAACCCGCTCTCGAGGTAGTACGCGATATCGCTGCCTGTCCAGGACGCAATATTCTCGCCGCCCGCCGTGATGTTGGGAATGCGGCCTTTGCCCTCCGGGCTGGCCGCACCCCCTAACCAGCGATCTTTCAGCAGGCCACCAAAACGGTCACGAGACGTATGGCATTCCCCGCAGTGCCCCAGTCCTTCGACCAGTTCGCGGCCCCGCTCGATCAGCGGGTCTTCAGCCATACTCGCCTGTACCGGCGCTGCATCGAGGTACAGGCGCTTCCAGGCGCCGATGCCCCGGCGGATCGACCAGGGGAACGACAGCGAATGGTCCCCGGGTCCACCGGCAATCGCCGACAATGTGTCGAGGTAGGCCTTGAGGTCCATGACGTCCCTCGCAGCCGCCCTTGCATAGGACGTGTACGGAAACGAGGGATAATAGTGCTTCCCCGCTGGCGATACGCCGTGTTGCATGGCATTCACGAACTCCAGCATTGACCAGCCACCAATGCCATCCGCGTGCGGCGAAATATTCGGTACACGAAATACGCCGTAAGGCGATTCAAGTTCCATACCGCCGCCGAGGACCAGCTTGTCGGCGCCTTTCGCGCGCTTGCCGTTAACCGGTGTGGCATGGCAGGACGCGCAGCCACCGGCCCAAAATACGCGTTCGCCAGCGACCGCGTCGGGTGTGTGACCCGGCAGCTCAAGTTCCGAAAAGCCTGACGGCGCAGTAACCCACCACGCCGCCATGAAGCCGAGCAGTAACAATGCGACGACGATGCGGCGCATCAGTTTGGACTCCCGCCGACGTTATTCTTTTTCGATGCGGTAGCCGTCGTGGCAGTCCTTGCACTTGCCGAATACGGCGCCGATCACGGGCTTGGCATCATCGAGCGTTGCCGGGTTCGCTGCGATGGCGACGTCTATGGCATCGCTCCATGCTACGAGCGCCGCATCGAATCCGGCGCGATCTTCCCAGATGGCCGGCGCCGCTTCAGTATCCTCGCCGGTATCACTGCCTTCCGGAAACAGATCACCAAATTCTGCCGCCGCGCTTTGCCACGTTGTTAGTGACTTCATTGCAGCGGCATTGTCGTACTCGGCCTCACCCTTAAGCATGGGTCCGACGACTTTGGCTGCCTTCAGGACACCCTCCATCAATTCATGGCGTGCCTTCTGCGGGCTGTCGCCGGCAACGGCAACTGAGGCGATGGCCAGTGCGGCCACTAGAACTGGGAGACGTAGGAAATTCTTGTTAATCATAGGGTCGGCTTCTCTCTTGAATTGAAATATCAAATCTGCGATTCCCGAATCTACTACAAGTCGCCGGACTGTGCGATCCAGTCATGAACGGTGGACTCGATAAAAGGCAATGGTGTGGAGGCGACCTCCAGCACAGTCTGGTTGAAGTCACGAATATCGAACTGCTCGCCAAGCGCCTCCCTGGCCTGTTCACGTAGAGCGAGTATTTTCAGCTGCCCCAACTTGTAACCAAGCGCCTGTGCAGGCCACACCACGAAACGCTCTATTTCCGATGTTGCCGTCTCCTCATCGAGGCCCTCGACGCTCACCATGTACTCGATCGCCTCTTCACGGCTCCATTTCATGGCGTGCATGCCCGTATCGGTCACCAGTCGCACGGCACGATGCAGCTCGGCCTGCAGGCGCCCGAGATCGCCAAATGGATCATCGGCGTACAGCCCCATTTCGGCCGCCAGCCGCTCCGCATACAGCGCCCAGCCCTCGCCACTCGTATTCGACCACAGGGCTTTGACGATCGATGGCACGTCACGGTCAATCGACGTTGCGCCGTCGAGGTGATGTCCAGGCACAGCCTCGTGATAACTCAACGTCGGCAGAGTCCAGCTCGGGTGCAATGCGGTGTCGCGGAGATTGATGAAATAGTAGCCAGGCCGGGACCCGTCGGGTGCCGGATTGTTGTAGTAGCCGATCGGTGCCGATGCCTGGCTGAACTCCGGCACCATGTGGACCTCGACCTTATGGTCGGGAATTTCGCGGAACCACTCCGGTAATTTCTCGTACATGCCAGCAACGTAGCCACGCACATCATCCAGCAACTCTTCCTTGCCCTCGACGTTGTTCGCATACAGAAAACGGGCTTCGACGTTGAGTTGCTGCATGCGCTCGCCCACGGTGCCGTCGGCATAGCCCGCACCCTTTAGAAGCTCGTCCATTTGCGCCGTGATGCGGCCAACCTCACTGAGACCGGTCCGGTGAATAACTTCCGCAGACAAGTTCGAGTCCGTCATGTGGCGGATCATTGCTGCGTATAGCGCCTCACCGTTTGGAAGCCGCCACACGCCTGCATCGTGGGGTGCTGATGAGCGAACCTCCGCCAGGTAGTCGGCGATACGCTGATACGCTGGCAGGACATCGGCATCGATAATGCGTAGCGCGCGATCAGCATAGGCTTCGGCGTCTTCGATGCCTGCCTGTTCGAGTTTCTCGACGTACGCCAGATAGATCGGGTTACGATCTGCGCCCGGCTCGATGAAGGCCGTCGTAACGGCCAGCGACTTGTCCACGATGAAATCAGGTGGAATGGCACCCTGTTGGACACCGTGCCGATAGCTCTCAAGCGCGCCAGTGAGGGCGGCGCCAACGGTCGCCAGGCGCACAAGAAACGTTTCCGCTTCCTCCTCATTCGTTACCGGCTGTTGCGACGTCAGGAAATTCGGAATGTCGACCGTCGGCCCGGAATTCTGGACGATGGAATACGGGAGATACCACAGGGTCCACGCCCCGGTCGTGGTTCCATAGTCCACCAGCCGAGACGGCCCAAGTGCGCCTTCAAACAAGGTTGTCAGTACCGCATGCGTACTCTGACGACCGGCGTCCAGCGACTCAGCATCGATGACGGCAAGCGATGCCAGCGCCGCCTCGAGAGCCGCGTTCCGAGCCGCGTTACCCGCGACCGAACGATCCATCATTCGAGTGGATGTTTCGGGCACGAGATCCTCGGAAATACCCAGCTGCGTCGCGGCTTCAGGGACATGGTAGAAATAGGCGCTCGTCATTTCAGCGACGGCCGCATCGAACTGCTCATCCGCCGGTGCCGTCGCGGCAGCGGGCGTGCCTGGCCGGTCCGCTTGCCCACAGGCCACGAGAACTGCGCATGCCACAATGGCAAAGCGGTACTTCAATTTCATAGGGACTCCCACGGATAGTCTGGATCAACGTCGCGCAGTATTCTGCAGCTGGGTTTTTCTTGTCAGCTCATCATACGCGCTAGGGAGGCTTACGCCATGACCGATCCAAAGAAGTCAACGAGCATGCCAGCACAAGTTGCGGACATAATGGACTGTGGTTTTGCCACGTGGGCTACCGACGAGGTTGACGAAGCGCTGCGTGCCCGGTTCGATGCCGTGCGGATTCCCGTTACCGGTGTACGCAACGTTCGCGTCTGGGGCCTGCAGGTTGATGACGAACGCGAACTGCCCGGTCGCGAACGTACCAGCATCCCGGATGACGAGATCTGGGAGATCAACCTCGAAGCACGGAATGGCTCACACTACGAGGTGGACTCAAGAATGCTGAAAGCGGCCGACTGACGTTAAGCGCGCCGGTCTTCTTCGAGGGCCCGTTCCGCTATGCGGCGTGCCGTGCCGCGAAACAATAATGCATGCAGCGGCAGTGTGGCGTACCAGTACAGCAGTCCCCACACACCTGCAGGATGCCAGTAGGCCCGTACCGAAATCAGCCGCTCCGCACCAAGATCGTCAACGCTGAATTCCAGTACACCAGCGCCGGGCGCTCTTAATTCCATGAACAAAGTCAGTCTTTCCTCCGGCACACACCCGATGACACGCCAGGCATCAAGTACGTCACCGACGCGTAATGCTGAAGGGTGTCGCCGCTGGCGCCGAAAACTGGGCCCGCCAACGAGCCAATCCAGTGCACGCCGCAACCACCAAAGTCCGCGCCCATAAAAGAAATCGCCGCCGTTGCCAAACTGACGCAAGACCGACCAGATCTGAGCGGCGTGTGCCGCGGTCGCCGCGCTGCCGTGTGCCTGCTTGGCGTAGTACCCGTACGCTGGACTGAATTCCCTGCAGGCAACGGCGCTCTCGACCCAATGAGCGGGAAGTTCATGCTGCCGCT
>JAIBDF010000113.1 GCA_024679535.1 Chromatiales bacterium | reverse complement strand
CACGCTGTTCCTCGGCCGTGGGCCGATGTGGCCTATCGCAATGGAAGGCGCCCTGAAGCTCAAGGAAATTTCTTACATTCACGCCGAGGCGTATGCCGCCGGTGAGCTCAAACATGGTCCGCTGGCGTTGATCGATGAGGACATGCCCGTCGTCGTGGTCGCGCCCAACAATGAGTTGCTGGACAAGCTGAAATCCAACATGCAGGTGGTCCGTGCACGCGGTGGTCAGCTGTATGTGTTTGCTGATGCAGAGACGGGCATCAAAAGCGAGCCCGGCATGAAAGTTATTACCATGCCGCACGCCGACAGCCTTATCGCACCGATTGTCTATACGGTTCCTTTGCAGCTATTGGCGTATCACGTCGCCGTGCTCAGGGGCACGGATGTCGATCAGCCGCGTAACCTGGCGAAGAGCGTCACTGTGGAGTAGGCGTTACTGCATTGAACCCATTTTGAACCTCAGGACTTAACTCCGTTACTCATGATGTGAACCGAACAGCGATATAGGGACCAGTCTGCGGTCTCTCCAATCGATGGTGAAGAAGAAACCCCGTTGCCTATTGCATTGGCCATTAGCAGCTGGTCAGTCACCCAGAGTCTTCGACAGGAAACAGCAGCAATACAAAGTTAAGTGCCGCAATGAAAACTTGCTGCAACAAACCCACCATAAAAATTAGTACGAACCAAGGTATCAATCCGGCAGCCGTCAGGAAATGCGCCAGGATCATCGCAATTCCAATCACCAGCAGACCCTTTTGGCTGGCAGTTGGCCTCGCGTCTCTGGTACGTCGAAGGAAGGCGACCAAATTTGACAGATGCAACACGCCGAGGAATAAGTTTGCGCTTCTCCATATAGCGGGCTCTGAAGTCAGAACCAGATACAGAATGCTCGGTACGAAGCTCGCAAACAATGCCGTTAGGCTAGTCTCAACCAGAGTTCGAAGTTGCAGACGTTCTTCGAGCGACCAGTTGTGTTTCCGCCGATTGCCCAAGACAGCGACAACGCCAGTAAATCCAGCAAGCGCTATCGAGACTTCTGCAATTGTTGTCAGGACTGATTGAGCGTCCACCTGTCTTCCTTGGGCAAGGAAGAAGAAATTTGAGAATCCTTGCTCTTTTGATGTTGCCCTGGCACTGCGCTTTCTGCAACCGGGGGGCATGGTGACTTTGGAGGGTCAACAGACACCAAACTGAATCTTGATTATGGCGACTATGACTCCATGCCCGATTTCTTTACCCACGAGCAGAAGCTGAAAGGCTTGGCCGCGGGCAAGGGCGCGCGAAAAGCTGCAGCAATGATGCTGAAGAATGAAGTATTTATGATCTTTGGTTCGGATGTGTTCAGTTCTGCATACGGACCTGGAATGAAAAAAGATATTACGTGCCGTGTGAATATGGTTGATTACCCCGCAGTTCATGCACTTATGACGTCGACCGGTAATACCGGTATTGTATTGAGATGGTCTGATGTGCTTGACCCATATCCGTCCTGCCATCTTGGTAGAATCGCACCGGATTCTTATGCTGACGTCCTGCTCTGGGACTTGAATGATCCGAAGCCCGCTCTCGAGACGAGCAAGCTTCAGGCATGACCGAAGCGACTTCTTGAAATGGTGGCGTTGTGATTATCAATCGAATTGCACAGGGGGTTCGCAAGCAGGACTGGTTTACGGCGATTCTCGAACTCGTCATCCTGGTCGTCGGTATTTACATCGGCCTGCAGGTTGACGACTGGGTCAGTGAGCGCGAGGACCGACAGACAGAGACCGTTTATCTCAAGCTGCTGGCGCGCGATGTGGCGGAGCTGCAGCAACAGGTCGAGGCTCAGCACGCCTTCGAGAGAGACAAGGTCGATGTTGCAGCGCAAGCGTACGAGCTGCTGACAAGCGATGATCCGTCGGCGCACCAGATCGAACTTAGCGAGTTACTGACCTCGCTGTCGGGTCGAAGAACTCTAAGCCTCGCTAGTGTGACGTACGAGCAGATGGTGAGCAGCGGTCACCTGCAGCTGATCCGGGACCCCAAGCTCCGTGACAAGCTGGCGCGCCATTTCGCCCTGATGAAGCGTGATGAGACAATCATCGGCAAGAACAACCAGGATCTAATCGACGACATCTACGGACCATTTCTGCTGCAGGCCGGAATATCGCTGCGCTACGGGCGGCATGACACAGAGCTTACCCTGAACCGCGGCGCAGCGATTATGGCGGAGCGTCTCGGCCCGGACTACGAACCGCTGGCAGACGGTGTTCTGTCGCGGCCTCCCGAGGCCGAATCCTGGGGTGATATTCGCCGCCATGTAATCTTCCGCATGCGAACTGCCACGGTAGGCCAGGCGAAATGCGAGGACATCGCGACGTACATGCAGGAGATTGCCAATGACCTAGCGGCAGAGCTGGAGCACAGATAGGTCGGAATGGCCGAGGCTCACCACTGAACGTATCGGACGGCCCATCTGGTTCAAACTCAGCCTTTCAGTTTAGCCTCAAGGTGATTCATAAGCTCACCCATTTGGTCGCTCGGGCTGAACTCAATTGCCTCGTAATCCTCGTCCACTCTAACCGTGTGTCCTGGCGGCCAGTAGTACACCTCGCCGGCATTTACTGTTTCTTCAGTGCCGTCTGCATAGGTCACATGAATGGAACCTTTAACCACCGTTCCCCAGTGAGGGCACTGACATAGATTGTCCGGCAATCCCTCGAGCAGCGGAGTGGCGTCTGCGCCAGCAGGGAACCGAATGCGAGAGACGTTAATATTGCCCCAGTCCTCGCCCTGGAAGCAGACACCGCCAGCTTCGAGACGAGTCGGTAGTTCGTTCTTTTCTTTCTTCATAAGGGTTCCTTTTTTCATGTTTTAGCGAAGGTTCCGCCAGCCCGTTACTTCTACAGTCCACAATTCGGTCAGTCAACGGAATATTGAGTCGACAGGCGCTCCAGGTCCGTATCAGAAGCTGTCCTTCGTCAGCCTATCACGCGAACGCCGGGTTTCCCGGCCCCGGTGCTGCGAGGCGTTCGCCCAACGCGCGGGCTACCGCATAGTGACGAGTTCTTCTGAGCTGGTCGGATGAATCGCGACGGTGTCGTCAAAGTCTTTCTTGGTAGCGCCCATGCGCATCGCAACGGCGAAGCCCTGCATCATTTCATCGGCGCCCTCGCCGATCACGTGACAACCCACAACGCGCTCGTCGTCGCCGGCGGTGATCAGCTTCATGGCCGAGCGTTGCTTGTTGGTGCCGAGCGCGAAGTACATGCCAACGAAGCCAGACTGGTAGGTCTTGATGCCGTCGCCGTATTCTGCGCGCGCCTCTTCTTCGGTCAGACCGATTGTCCCGATAGTCGGGTGACTGAAGATCACGGTTGGAATCAGCTTGTAGTCGAGATGCCTGCCTTCCATCCCGCCGTCCAGCCGATCGGCAAGCCGACGGCCCGCGGCGATGGCGACCGGGGTTAATGCCTCACGGCCTGTGACGTCGCCCAACGCGTAGATGTTCTCCACATTCGTCTGCTGAAATCTGTCGGTCGGGATGAAACCGTACTTGTCCTGCGCCACGCCCGCCTTGTCGACGTCCAGTGATTCGGTATTCGGCGATCGTCCGACGGCCCACACGACGGCATCCGCAGGACCGAAGGTACGACCATCTTCTGCGTGCAGCACAATCCCGTCGGCAGTCTGGTTGACTGACCTGGGTATCACACCGGTCTCCAGATCAATGCCGCTCTTGTCCATCGCATTCATTAGCTCGGAACTCAACATGGCATCAAAACTGCGAAGGACGCGGTCCTTGCGCACCACGACCCGTACCTCCGAACCCAGCGCATTGAATACGCCAGCCAGCTCGACAGCAACGTAGCCGCTGCCCGCGATCAGCACCCGCTGCGGCCGCTCCTCAAGCTCGAAGAACCCGTCGGATGTAATGCCGAGTTCAGCGCCCGGAATGTCCGGCACCATCGGTCTGCCACCGGTCGCGATGACGATGCGGTCGGCCTCATAGATTGCGCCATCGACATCGACCGTATGCGCGTCGACGAAGCGGGCCCTGCCAACGATATAGGTCACACCACGATTGTCGAGGTTGCGTTCATAAATCCCGTTCAGGCGCTCGATGTACGCATCGCGCCGCGCCTTGAGGCCAGCCCAGTCGTGCCCCCTTACCGTGACGTCAAATCCGTAATCAGGCGCATGGTGAAAGGCATCCGCCTGGTGCGCCGCGTACCACATGACCTTTTTCGGAACGCACCCGACATTAACGCACGTACCGCCCAACGGGCCGTACTCGATAACCGCGGACTTAGCGCCATACTCTGCTGCGCGCTGGGCGTGCGCCAGCCCGCCGCTACCGCCGCCAATCACAAGAATGTCGTATCGTTCCGTCACTTCTGCCTCCCTGTTTTCTTGCCCGACGTCCTGGCCGGTCCTGCCAAGAGCCTGTGCTAATATGCGGCGCCAGAAAAGGATATCAACCGCCTCATGATAAACCCGCTACTCGACACCTCGTCACTGCCGCGCTTTGACGAGCTGCGGCCCGAACACGTGCTGCCTGCGATCCGCAAAGTGATCGAGGACAACCGTGCGCAGCTCGACGAGTTGTTGAGCTCCGGCACAACCCCTGACATCGATGCGCTTGTGGCACCCATCGAGCACATGGATCACGAGCTCGGCCGGGTCTGGTCGCCTGTCAGCCACCTGCAGAGTGTACTTGGCTCCAAAGACTGGCGTGAGGCCTATAAACAGGCCCTGCCCCTGCTGACCGAGTACGGCACCGAATTATCACAGAACGTCGACCTGCAGCGCGCGTATGTGGAAGTTGGCAGAAATCTGCCCGTCGATGCCAGCGAGGCCAGTCGCTGTGCCGTCGACCATGCCCTGCGCGACTTCCACCTTGCCGGCGTTGACCTTGAAAAAGCTGCAAAGGATCGCTTCAAGGCGATCATGCAGGAACTCGCCGAAGCGCAGGCGGGCTTCGAGCACAATGTTCAGGATGCCGCGGACGCCTGGACGCTTCCCATCACCGACGCAGATAACCTGCTGGGTCTGCCAGAGGCCCTGTTGTCGAGGGCTGCCGAAGACGCCCGCAAAGCATCGCTCGATGGCTGGCTGCTGTCGCTGGATTTCCCGACGTACGACGCCGTGATGAAGCACGCCGATGCCCGGGATCTGCGCGAGGCGATGTACCGTGGCTGGGTCACGCGCGGCTCCGACCAGGGGCGTGACCCGAAATGGGACAACAGCGCGGCTATCAAGAAAATATTGGCTCTCCGCCATGAGGCATCCAATCTTGTCGGCTTTGACAGCTATGCTGAGTATTCGCTGGCGACGAAAATGGCCGACACGCCGGATCAGGTCATCGCATTCCTGCGCGAGCTTTGCGCCCATTCACGTAAGGCCGCTGAACAGGAGCTGGCCGAGCTCACCGAATTCGCCGGCACGCCCCTCGAAGCATGGGACGTTGCCTACTGGCTCGAGAAGTTCAAACAGAGCCGCTACTCAGTCTCCAATGAGGAGCTGCGTGCCTACTTCCCTGCCGCCACCGTCAATGAAGGTCTGTTCGCACTGGCATCACAGCTCTATGGCATCGAGCTTACTGTCGACCCCGATGTAACGACGTGGCACGACGATGTCAGATACTTCACCGTGCGCCAGAATGGCGAGGTGCTCGGCGGTTTTTACACTGACCTTTACGCCCGTAATGGCAAGCGCGCCGGCGCGTGGATTGATGAGTGTATTACTCGCCAGAAACTCAATGGCTATCTGGCGCTGCCGGTCGGCTACCTTGTGTGCAATTTCCAGCCACCGAATGACAAAGGTGTTTCCTTACTGACACACGATGACGTCGTTACCCTGTTCCACGAGTTCGGCCACATGCTCCATCACCTCCTGACTCGCGTCGATTTCCCGAGTATCTCCGGCATCAACGGCGTGCCGTGGGATGCGGTCGAGCTGCCGAGCCAGTTCATGGAGAACTTCGCGTGGAGCTACGAGGTGCTGACCCGCTGTTCCTCACATCATGAATACGACCGGCCGCTTCCTCGCGACCTGTTCGACAAGCTGGAAGCAAGTCGTCACGCAGGTGCAGCGCTTGCCATGCTGCGCCAGATCGAGCTTAGCCTCTTCGACTTCCTCCTTCACAGTCAGTACAACCCCGATGCTCCCGTGCCGGTGCTGGAAGTGCTCGCCGAAGTACGCGATGAGGTTGCGTTGATTAAGCACCCCGACATCAACCGGCTGCCGCATGCCTTTTCTCACATCTTTGCTGGCGGGTACGCCGCGGGTTACTACAGTTACAAATGGGCGGAGGTGCTTGCTGCCGATGCCTTCGGTGCCTTCGAGGAGGCCGGGATTTTTGACGAGGCCACGGCACAACGTTTCCGTCGCGAAATCCTCGAGGTCGGTGGCAGCCGCGACATCATGCAAGCTTACGTCGCGTTCCGCGGTCGTGAGCCGACAGTAGATGCTCTGCTGCGGCAAACGGGCATAGACATTTCATGAAGATCGCGACGTGGAACGTCAATTCGATGAACGTGCGTGCGCCGCATGTCATGGAATGGCTGCAGAACAACGAGCCGGACGTACTCGTGCTGCAGGAGATCAAGCAGCTCACAGAGAAATTTCCGGTGGAGGCGCTGCAAGACATTGGTTATCACTCCATTGCCAGCGGACAGAAGACCTACAACGGTGTCGCTGTGGTCAGCAAGACGCCCGCGACCAATCCCGTGACCGACTTCCCGGATTTCGAGGATCCACAACGGCGCGTCCTTGCCAGTACGGTCGATGGAGTACGCGTCGTTAATCTTTACATTCCTAACGGATCAGAAGTTGGCTCCGAGAAATACGAGTACAAGCTGAAGTGGCTGAATTCACTGCGCCTGTTCCTCGCGGCGGAAATGCAGCAGCATGAAAATGTTGTGGTGCTCGGTGACTTCAATATTGCGCCGGCGGATGAAGACGTACACGACCCCGAGGGTTGGGGCGAGGCGATTCTATGCAGCCCCCCGGAACGCCAGGCCCTGGGCGACCTCATCGACCTCGGGCTGACCGACGTGTTTCGCAAGTTTGAGCATCCAGAGAAAACGTTCAGCTGGTGGGATTATCGTGCGGCCGGTTTCCGGCGCAATGCCGGACTACGCATCGACCTGATACTGACCAGCAGCAGCATGACCGAGCGGTGCACGGCGAGCTACGTCGACAAAGAGCCGCGCGCCTGGGAACGTCCTTCAGACCACGCTCCCGTGGTCGCCGAGTTTACGCCCTGATCTTACATATTCCCTGTTTTGTCGCTGTGGCCGTTAGCGGTCGCGTGTAAAATGATAAACAAAAAAGAAGCGCAGGGGTTTATGTCACAGGATCGCCGTAATGACTACGACGTCACGAATTCCGTGCAGGTAAGTAATCCTGTCGCGGTGCGTAACGCCGTGCACGAGTTGTTTACGGAGACCTTCCCGGGCATGTCTTTCGACAAACTGTGGCTTGCTTTTTACGATTTCGAGCGCCTTTTCTCCGGCCGTTATCCCGGCTACAAAGGTTGCGACACCACCTACCATGACATGCAGCACACGCTGGACATGACGCTTGCCCTGGCGCGTCTCGTCTGTGGTTATGAACGCAGCGTCGAGCCGCCCGATCGTCTGGGCGCAGCGCGTGCGCAGATGGCGATCATTACCTCGCTGTTCCATGATTCGGGTTACATTCGCCACGATACCCGTGACAAGGATTTCACGAACGGCGCCGAATTCACGCTCTATCATGTGTCGCGCAGCGCTGACTTCCTCAGGCGCTACCTTCCGGAGCTCGGGCTGGCGCGGGACGTTGGTATCGCCAGCATGATTGTTCATTTCACCGGCTATGAGCTGGACCTCGACAAGATCGAACTAGATGACCCGCGGGACAGCATTTGCGGTCACCTGATTGGCACGGCGGACCTCATTGCGCAAATGGCGGATCGCTGCTATCTCGAAAAGTGTCGCGACCACCTTTACAACGAGTTTGTTGTCGGTGGCATCGCGGTTGAGAACGCAAAGCCCGGCGAATTCACGGTGCGTTACCGGTCCGGCAAGGACCTGCTAAAAAAGACGCCGGCGTTTTACCAGCAGGTCATGCGCGAACGCCTGAACTCAAAGTTCAACCGCGTCTATCGCTACATTGAAGTGCTTTACGACGGGAAAAATCCGTATACCGATGCGATTCGCACCAACATCACGCATCTCGTCCGTATTATCGAGTCCGGCGACTGGTCGTTGCTGCGACGCCAGCCAACCTGCTTCCTGGGAATTGCTGAAGCAATGCAGGATATCGAGAGGCTGGTGGCAAGGCAGCTCGCCGCGTTCAAGGGCGCGACGATTCGTTCCGACGATACTCTACTGATGCCCATCTGATTGCTGGCGCCATTTGCGCAGCGCATAAAACTGGGTGCGCGTGAGGCGGCGGTTAGCCAGGAACGCCGCGAGCCCGGCAGCCACAACCGCAAAGAACCCGTGGGCGACGGTCCAGACCTCATCAAAGAACACGGGCCAGGTCATCACCGTGACGGCCTGCAGTATCTCCAGTATGCCCATATCGTAGGAGTCTGCCGTGGTGGATGCGCCGAGCACGACGTTGCTGGCAATCGAGCCCGCGAGCGCCATGCCGGCGGCCAGGGTCGGAAAGCGCCAGTCGACGCCGCGACCGGCACGGCGAATCGCTAATCCCAGCATGGCCCCCAGAACGACAGTCATCCAGGGAAACACACGATTGGTTAACGCCGATAGAGATATCCAAAGGATGCAAAACACGGCAAGAGTAACCAGGCTTGCCACTACGGCATTGCGCAGGGATTGAGCCTGCACCAGTCGTTCACCATCGGCGGCCGTGACGTTAAGCGCTCGTCCGTCGCCGTGCTTCCTGCGCAATCGCAACAGGTTGGATTTGGGTTTGTCTTCCATGCGTCGACTTGTGAGCTGGATGGGCTGCAATGCTAGACTGACAACCAGTGACTATGCCAGCAAAGAACAAGAATATCGTGCTGATTTCCGGTGGAGCGTCCGGCATTGGTCGGTGCACGGCCGAGCGTTTTCTTGCTCAGGGTGACGCCGTGCATATCTGCGATGTGTCACGCGAACGGGTCGACGAGTTTCTCGTGGCAAACCCCGGCGCGACCGGAACGGTAGCGGATATCGGCGCGCGCGACGACGTCAGCTCCGTATTTTCGGACCTTGAACAGTTTCACGACCGCCTTGATATCCTCGTCAACAACGCTGGTATTGCAGGACCTTCCGCGCCGGTCGATGAACACGATGAGGATGGCTGGGACAAGTGCATCCAGGTGAACCTCTCAGGCACATTTTACATGACACGTCGTGCCGTACCGTTGTTGCGTCGAAGTGGCAGCGGCGCGATCATCAATATCTCGTCGACCGCGGCATTGCATGGCTATCCCCTGCGCTCGGCCTATGCTGCCAGCAAGT
>JAIBDF010000206.1 GCA_024679535.1 Chromatiales bacterium | reverse complement strand
TGCCTCGTAACGAACGTAGTTGCTGATGCCCAGAATGACGGCGTCGTCATCGCCGGCGTCAGTCGCGAAGCTTTCTCGGAGACGACCCACCGGTCGAATTTTCTCAGACAGCTCGCGACGTGGCAGGTTGTCGACCGTGGTTTGGATATGAGTATCTCTCTGCTGAGGACGCTCTTAAAGCCGCCTGATCCCTTTAGACCCCCTTCAGGTTCAGGCGTAGTTCGAGGCCGGGCATTTGCCCGGCCTTTTTTTGCTTGTATTGCGATCAAACCGCACTATTCTTAACGGGTCGAAGGTACAAAATGACCTGTCGACTAAAGACAGTACACAAATGGTGAGGGGGATTAATCATGAGCAGTATCGGAAAAACAACACAACGTCTTGTGGTGTTGCCCGCAGCGCTTGCGTTGTTGGGCTTGTCGGGCGGCGCAACAGCGCAGGTGCTCGAAGAAATTACGGTAACAGCAACCAAGCGCGAAACCAGGATTCAGGACGTTCCGTTCTCGATCAACGCGCAAACGGCTGCTGATATTCAACGAACCGGCGCAACCGATCTCGAGGAACTGTCGAGAAACGTGGCTGGTCTCACTGTACAGAACCTCGGGCCGGGCCAGAGCCAGGTCGCGATTCGTGGCGTATCGGCAGGCCAGATCGTGCGTGACCAGCCGGGTGTCAAAGAGCAGGTGGGTGTGTATCTCGACGAGTCGGTTATTTCGCTCTCGTTGTTTACCCCGGACTTCGATCTCTACGACCTGAACCGTGTTGAAACACTGCGCGGACCGCAGGGCACATTGTTCGGCTCGGGTTCGGTGGGCGGCACGATCCGCTACATTACGAACAAGCCGGATGCCGATGCGTTCGACGCAAACGTCGAGCTGGACCTTAACTCCGTCACGGACGGCGATGTGGGCGGCGCGGTCAAGGGTATGGTTAACCTGCCCCTGGGCGACGGCAATGCCGCACTGCGCCTCGTAGGCTACACAACGGAGTACGGTGGCTTTATCGATGCGCGCCAGGAGTCGGGCTCGATCAAGTCAGATGTGAACGGTGGCAGCCGGACGGGTGTGCGCGCCGCGCTGACCTTCGATATCGGTGATTCGATTACGATCACACCGCGTCTCGTGTACCAGGAAATCCAGGCCGATGGTTTCAACCGTCAGGAAGCGTTCAACCTGTTCGCGAATCCATACACGACCACACGTCCATCCATCCAGCTTGGCGAGCGTGAGCAGCACCTGCTTCTGGACGAGGAATTTACGGATGAGACGTTGCTGGCTGACGTGGTATTTGAAGCCGCGTTCGACGCGTTCGACCTTACATTCGTCGGTAGCCAGATGGATCGTGAGATTCTTGTCAGCCGCGACGCAAGCGCGTTGACCGGTAGTGTGTCGGTCGACCTTGGTTACCCGGATGCGAGCGTACTGCTGCCGTCAAACCTGCGCGATACCACGGATCTCAAGCAGACGACGTTTGAGACACGCCTCAGCTCGAACTCGGACGGCGCACTCCAGTGGCTGTTCGGCGCGTTCATTTCGGACACTGATCGCAAGTACGGACAATACCTGCCGACACCGGGATATGCTGCCGTCACCGATGCAACATTGGGTGCCGGAACATCGGCGGCGGTTGCTAATGGCTTCCCGGATCTCGACTCGCCGTACAACGCCTTGCTGCCGTATGACATCGAGCAGCTTGCAATCTTTGGTGAAGTGAGCTTCGATGTCTCAGACGCGTTGCAAGTGACTGTCGGTGGTCGTTGGTACGACTTTGAAGAGTCGCGTCGATTCTACTCGGGTGGTCTGTTCGCGAATGGTGATGACCAGACGGACACCACGTCGTCAGACGGATTTACTCCGCGCGTCATGGCGAGCTTCGATATGAACGACAACGTGACGTTGAATGCACAGGTGTCGCAGGGCTTCCGCCTTGGCGGCGTAAACGACCCGCTTAACGCGACGTTGTGTACACCGGAAGATCTTCAGATCTTCGGCAGCTTCCAGTCGTACCAGGATGAGAAGTTGTGGAACTACGAGGCCGGCATCAAGTCCGGTTTCGGCAACGGTGTGACGCTGAACGCGGCTGTATTCTATTCGGATATCGAAGACCTGCAGGCGACGCTGGATGCGGGCTCCTGCTCGTCACGCGTCTCTTTCAATGTACCCAAAGCGCACACGCAGGGCGTCGAATTTGAGCTGGGCGCCAACCCGTCCGACTCGCTGTACCTGTCGCTGGCTGGCAGCTTCCTCGAGTCCGAGTTTGACTCGACGGTTGTCGATGGCTCAGGTGCCGTAATCGGCGGCCTGCGCAGTGGCAACCGCCTGGCATCCGTACCGGATTTCCAGATTGCCGCATCGGGTAGCTACTACTTCCCGTTCGACCTGTTCGGCGGATCGGATGGTTTCGTGACCGCGACGATCCACCATGTTGGTGACCGCATCACGCAGCCGAGCGATCAGGAGTCGGGTGCCGGCGTATTCTCTTCAGGCCTGCCGTTCGGTGGTGCAACGGGTAACGAAACGACGACACTCGATCTCGAACTCGATCCGTACACGATCATCAACCTGAGCACAGGTATCGAGAAAGACGACTGGTCAGCCGTGCTTTATATCCACAACGTGGGTGATGAGAACGCCGACATCTCGTTCGATCGTGAGCGCGGTGGACGCGCGCGACTCGGTTTCCGGACCAACAAGCCGCGGACGATCGGTATTACGTTCCGCAAGAGTTTCTCCGGAACGTAAACGCTCGCGCTTATTGTTTGGCAATACGCCCGGTCAGAAATGGCCGGGCGTTTTTTTTAGAGCGGCAGAGCCATCCGTATGAGCGGACGCTCGCCATCCCAGAGTTCTTCGCGCTCATTGGACGTCACCTCGAAGCCGAGCCTTTCGTATAGCTGTTGCGACTCCGGCAGGCCGTCCGTCGTTTCCAGGGAGACGCTTGAGCATCCATTGTTACGCGCGTAGTCGAGGGCGCGATTTACGAGGTCCTTGCCAAGTCCGATGCCCCGAGCCGATGCATCGACAAGCACCCAGCGGAGCTGGCCGAGCCCGCCGTCACGCAGCACCATGGCAGCGCAGCCGACGAGCTGGTCATCTCGTTCCGCCATCCAGATGCGGCCGATGCCACCTGCGTCGAGGTAATACTCGGCGACGGTGCGCGCAACATAGGCTTCGAACTTCAGGCCATAACCGGGCAGGGCGTCATACACCGTGCCGTGCAGCGCGACAATGCGGCCGAGGTCGCCGACTTGAAGGTTATGGCGGATACTGATGTCGTGATTCATGCTCGCGTCGGTGGTTGCCGCTTGAATTCAGCAGTATAAGGCCAAGACATGGCCTATGAGTAATGCAACACACGTGGTATGCCCGAGCTGCAATGCCGTCAATCGTTTGCCCGCGGAGCGCCTTGCCCAGAGCCCGAAGTGTGGCAAATGCGGTGAGCAGGTCTTCGCTGGCCAACCAGCCGAACTGACGGATGCG
>JAIBDF010000205.1 GCA_024679535.1 Chromatiales bacterium | reverse complement strand
CGTCACCTACGAGGCGGTCGCGCGTGATCTTGGATATGAGTATCTCTCTGCTGAGGACGCTCTTAAAGCCGCCTGATCCCTTAGACCCCCTTCAGGTTCAGGCGTAGTTTGAGGCCGGGCGAATGCCCGGCCTTTTTTGTCTCAGTTCCCTGGCACTTTTCTCAATGCCAAGCCACTCGGGTGACATTGGTAATCCAGAGTCTGGTATCTCGTCCCACTTACCGACAATATTGACCTTTAGATCCTCATATCCCTTCTGCGGCTTCAGGAGAATACGAGATTCAGCGTTTCGTCATTGCCGTACGTCAGCTTGGTATCGTCTCTACCATTCCACTGTGACGCGGGGGTCGATCCTTCCAAGCCCTTCGACTACAACGTCGTACTTGTAGTCCTGTGTCGTACCGTCAGGAACGTCTGGCGCGCAATAGATGAATTTCTTCCTCGTATCGTACGCGTCACTTGTGTCCAGCCAATTCGGATCAGCAACACCAGCGCCACCCGGAGTTACGGACACGCCGTCAATGGTTACTTTGTTGTCTTTGTAGTCATTCGATGCCGGTTTGAGCGCGATGATGAACACCGATCTCCGCTTTACGTTTTTCTTTGGCACAACCGTTATGCCCTCGGCGCCGTACTTCACGGTTACGGATTTCGGACCGCCATGCTCATCACATCCGTCAGGAACGGTTATTGCTGGAGCGCAGGCAACCGTCAACAAGGACAGCGCGCTAACAAGGAATATTCTTTTCATTATGTTTCTCCAATCGCTCGCATACTCCAGAGCATAGTACAAAATCAGCGATTTGCCGGGCGTCAGCGCTAGCAATCATTCCGTTCTGACAATTGCCAGAAACTGCGGATCATCGCGCAAGGTTTCGAGATGCGGTTCGGCAGCGAGCATTTGCCGCGAATAGCCCATTTCAGCCGCCAGCCGTAGTGCTTTCAGGGCCGCGATCTTGTCGCCGGCGCGCAGCGATACCATACCGTTATAGTAGTGCGTATATGGATCTTCGGGCTCCAGATCCAGGGCGCTGTCGATCAGTTTTCGAGCTTCCTCATGCTTGTTAAGCATCGCCTTTATCCAGGCCAGGTCCATCATCGTCCACGGATCGCTCGGGTTCACGGTGAGCGAAGTCGTTGCCAGCGACTCAGCCAGTTCGAACTCACCCGTGGCCTCAGCGTGTCGGTTGGCCGCCCAAAAGACATCGCCCAGGTTGGAGTGCCCCAGATAGTCTTTTGGTTGAATCTCTATGGCCTCTCTATGGCTTTCGATCGCCGCGTCGAGATTACCCATGTAGTAATGCATAAGGCCAAGATTGCTGTAGGCGGCTTGCCGGGGTTCGATTTCGATGGCCTTTTGGTAGGCCGGGGCCGCTGCGGCGAAGTCACCCATGAGCATCAGCGCTGCGCCAAGATTCGAATAACCGATCATATCGTCCGGCCGCAACGCAACGACGTACTGGTATTGTTCGACGGCCTCGTCAAAGCGACCGGTGCGGTAAAAGAAGACGCCCAGCATGTTGTAAGTCGCGGAGTTGCCGGGGTGGCTTTCGACCGCGTTGCGGAGGCTGCCTTCTGCCTCATCGAAGCGCTTCTGCCGCGCGTAGATTTCGCCGAGACCCGTCAGGGATTCTACGTTTGACGGGTCGATACGAAGTGCGGCTTTGTATTCGGCTTCCGCTGCAGCGTACTTGCCCGTTGAGCGGTACAAGACGCCGAGAGACGTGTGCACGACGACCAGGTTTGGGTTCAGTGCCAGGGCTCGCGCACAAGTCGCCTCTGCGTTCTCGATGAAATCGAGCTCCTTGGTTTCTCTGTAGCCCTGGACATAGGCGTCGCACTTACCGGCATGAGCTGCGGCGTAACCGGGGTCGACGTCAAGCGCAGCGTCGAACCAGTTCAGGGCGGATTCGATCGTATCCATCGTCCTTGGTTGTCTTGACGCTTCGATACCGCGCCGATACACCACATAAACATCCAGCGATGGGTCAGTACCGGCTGTTAGAGTAGACGCACGGACATCGGGCGGTAGAGCGACACGTACATTGCCCACTGTCAGGCTCGTGATCTCGTCCCGAACCTCGAAGAATGCGTCGCGAGTCTTGTCGAAGGTCCTGGCGAGAATATGAAAACCGGTTTCCGAGTCGATCAGCTGCACGGTAACTCGCATCAGGTCGCCGGACATTTCGACGCTGCCCTCAAGGTACATCTCTACGCGCAACCGGTCTCGCACCTCCTGCGATGCGCTGTTCGGCTCCAGTGTGAACGAATCGCCGCGCGAGGCTACGTGCAGACCGGAAATCTGCGCCAGGCGCGTAATGACGTCGTCAACGAGCCCATTGGCGAATATCTGTGTCTCCTCGCTGCCGTCGAGATTCAGGAACGGCAGAACTGCGAATGAGTTTGCGACGATGGGCGGCGGTTGAATCCTGGCCTCAAATGCTTCGATGGCGGTCGGCTCGGCGGTTGGCAGACCGATGAGCTGGTCGTAAGCGAAAACGCCGAATGCGGCGATACCGAGTGCGCCGACGACGGATAGATACGTTTGGCTGAAACGGCGTTTGCGGGCGTCGGCGGGGGAGAGTTCATCCAGAACGGCTCGACCGTCACGAAACTCGAGAAACCACGACAAGACCAGAGCGACCGGAAATCCAGCGATAACCAGCATCGTCACGAACGTGCCAGCCCAGTCGGGCAGGTGTAGCTGGCTGAAGACGATGTCGGCGACCTGGATTAGCAACCAGCCGACGATGAGATACGCGAGTGCCGTCTCGAACACGCCGCGGCGCTGCAGGTTTTTTAGCAGGCCAATATCCGACAGGCTTGCGCCATCTTTGGTGCCGAGCACGACCGACGACGTGTCGTCTGATACCAGTTTAGGGATTACGATGAGGCGGTAGCCGCGCCCGCGCAGAGTCTGCACAAAAATCGGCTCGTCGGCATGGTCATCAAGCGCGTGCCGGATCTCGCTCACGGCATGGCCGAGCGCTTCCTGGCTGCCGTTGCCTTTTCCCCAAACCTCGTCGAGCAGGGCCTGGCGTGTGACCAGATCACCGGGAGTCTTGGCAAGGCATAACAGGACTTCGGCCGCAGTCGGCGGCAAATGTCTTGTGCCGTCTTTACTCGTGACCTGCCCCTTAAGTGGCTCAACGAGCAGGTCACTGAGGTAAAAGCCGTGCAGATAGTCGGCGCTCATGTAACGTCCGATCGGGCTTGGTCCGGTACAGCATAGCACCAGATCCATGTGACGGGTTCTCCCATGGCCTGATTCTGCGCGGCCGGCGGTGTAGCGTGGCCGCAATTGGCGCCGTCGTTGGTTTTGCCCTTGAAAAAGTCGGGGTGAGGCCTACATCGGGGAGCATGAGTAATGCAACACACGTGGTATGCCCGAGCTGCAATGCCGTCAATCGTTTGCCCGCGGAGCGCCTTGCCCAGAGCCCGAAGTGTGGCAAATGCGGTGAGCAGGTCTTCGCTGGCCAACCAGCCGAACTGACGGATGCG
>JAIBDF010000229.1 GCA_024679535.1 Chromatiales bacterium | reverse complement strand
CGGATGGAATCCACCCGCTGCCGAGATGGCGCCGCTTTCGCCGTCGCCGAACCCGACGCCCGCGTTGGAAACAAAGAAATCGATAGATCCGATCTCTCGCTCGACATCGTCAACCAGTTTGCCCATTGCGGCTTCATCTGCGACGTCGACGACGCGCGCGACACCGCCAATTTCGGCCGCCACCTTCTCTGCGGCCACCGCATCCACATCAACGACCACCACCGTCGCACCATCGCGATGCAGGCGCCGACAAAGCGCGCGGCCAATACCGTGACCACCGCCGGTAACAACTGCCGTTCGAATGCTCATGACGTGCTAAATCCTGTCTCGCAACGTGTAGTACAACATGCCGAGAACCATGCCTGGATAACGCAGCAATGTGCCGCCTGGAAACGTGTGCATCGGCAGCTTGGCAAATACATCAAAACGTCCGGCAACGCCGGCAATTGCCTCGGCTATAACTTTACCCGCGAAATTCGCTGTAATGATCCCGTGCCCTGAATAGCCCTGCCCAAAGAACACATTAGGCTCGAGGCGCCCGAGATGTGGCAAACGATTGACCGTGACGGATAACGTACCACCCCAGGCGTAATCGACACCCGCGTCTTTCAGCTGCGGAAATAGATTGAGCATGTACGGACGTACGAACTTCGCAATATCTTTCGGAAAGCCAGGCCGGTAATTCTCACCACCGCCGAACAGCAGGCGATGATCATCCGACAGGCGGAAGTAGTTCACTACGAATCGCGTGTCGTGCACGCCGAAGCGTCCATTGATCACCTCGCGAGCACGGTCCTCACCAAGCGGCTCCGTGGCGATCATGAAGTTATTGATCGGCATGATCTTGCCAGCTGAACGTGGTTCGAGATTGCCTAGATAGCCGTTGCAGGCAAGCACGATAAATGACGCTTTAACACTGCCCGTCGCCGTCGTGACGACAGCTGGATCCGTTTTCGTGTAAGAGGTAACACGTGAGTTTTCGAAAATACGAACACCGGCATCGCTTGCCGCACGGGCCAGTCCCAGCGTGTAGTTAAGAGGGTGCAGATTCAGCGCCTCCGTATCATAAAGACCCTCGATAAAATCACTTGTCGCTACATACTCATACGTCTCTTGCGCATTGAGTGCGCGACAAAACGGATAGTCGTAGCGTTCCGTAAGTGCATCGGCCAATTGCTGCGCCCAGCCGAGATAGCTTTTCTTGTGGACGCCCACCAGCTGGCCTTTTTGCAGATCACAGGGGATATTGTGCTTCTCTACCCTGTTTTTTATTTCCTGCTTCGCGAGTTCGGCAAAGTTCCATAGCTGCCGCGACCGGGCAACGTCAAATTGCTCTTCGGCCTCCAGCACATCCTGCCGTTGTCCACTACCGACCAACCCTCCATTGCGGCCGGACGCGCCATAGCCGACACGCTCGGCTTCGAGCACGACAACGCTCATGCCGAGCTCGGCGAGATTCAGCGCTGCCGACAAACCGGTAAAGCCTGCGCCAATCACACACACATCGGCTGTCAGCTCCTCCTTCAGGGTCGGTCTGTCTTCGAGCCCCTTCGCTGTCGCAAGGTAATAGCTATCAGGATGACCCGGATCGTTCGCATGCGCCATGGAGCTGAACCTTCTACTAAATACTGGACTGTGGTCGCATCGGGCTACCGTCAAAGAAACGACCGTACCTTAGCGGCTTGAGATCAAGGCCGGTGTCGGCGCCAGTCAACATGCCGGCAAGCGCTTTGCCAGCGCCGGGCCCCAGCCCGAAGCCATGGCCACTAAGACCTGTCGCGATATGGAAACCCGGCAGCTTCGGCACATCACTGAAAACCGGTACGACATCCGGCGTCATCTCGATCATCCCCGCCCAGCTCTCAACAATGGGCGTATCGGCCAGCTGCGGAAACATCTTGTCGAGGTTCTTTCGGATGCCTCTTAGAACACCAGGGTCCGGCTCTGGATCGAGGACACGTGTTTGCTCAAACGGCGTTACTGCATCGAGCTCCCAGCGCTTGGGCAAGCGCCATTCTTCCAGGAACTCCTTGCCAATCGACAGGCGCAGCACCTTAAGTTCCTGCAACAAGGCAGGAATAAACTTCATGCTCCACCGCAGCGTCGACGGCGTTATCGGGTGTTTAATAATTGTCCCATGAGCAAGCGTATAGCCGCCGTCCTGACGACGACGAATTCCGAGCAACTCATCAAACACATTACCATCGAGCACGTTTGCACAGGCGGCCGTGCGTGCCACGGTTCCGCGTACCTTCAGCTGCGGCAACGCAATATCCAATGACCGACAGAACAGGGCCGACCAGGCCCCCGCCGCACACAATGTCGTGGAGGTACGGATAGCGCCATGCTCGGTGACGACTGCGGACACGCTGCCGCCGCTG
>JAIBDF010000193.1 GCA_024679535.1 Chromatiales bacterium | reverse complement strand
TCTTCAGCAACATAATCATCAAGACGTTCTGGAAACAGCGTGCTCTGCTGCCGATTCTCACCTTCTATGAATCGCTTCATCAACAATCACCGCAACAAAAAGACACCCATATTATAATGCGTTTTTACACAGCCTCGGCCAGTAGCGTCCCACTGCCTGCCCGGCTAACACACGATCTGTAACTAGCGACCGTAAACCTGTTGCATACCCGCGCCATCAATCTCTTGATCTAGGGCCGCCAGCGCCTTTAGCGCTGACTCACGCATCCGGTTCTTGCCGTCAAGCACTCGCTCGCCGCCATCGACGTAGGAAGTCCAGATTTCAGCAAGACGTTGCCTGCTAATGGCATCTGGTTCGGACCCCAGAACAATGACCCGTAATGATGTCACCAGCTCCAACGCCCATTTCTCTGCTCGATCGTTATACTCGATTATCTGCGTAAGATGCGCCATTGCGGCACGTACTTCCGAATTGGAAATAATCGTCGTATTACCTGACGCGACCAAATCTCGATAGGTATCCATGCTTTCGGCGGGCAGAACTACGGGGATAAACGATGTCCGTATATCTTCCGGCAGATTGGCGCCTGCAGTAATCAGGTCGACAGTCGCGCGCGCGTCCTCAACAAGATTAAATTGCCTATCACGTATACGGTCGGTCTCCTCGATCGTCTTGAGCACGTCTTCACGCATCGCCAACAGATAGGCATGCTCGAGTTGTCTTACCTGCCGCTCATTCCAAGCTGCATCGATCCAAAATGCCAACAGAATGCTGAAGACGACTACGACTCCCTCGAGCAGTAGCCAATTCACTCTCTCTCGAGATTCCCGACGGGTATTCATAGCTGATCAGTCATTTACGCGTTTATGCCGAATGTCTGCTTTGAGTCACTAGCCGACATTCTAGCCCAATTTGCACCAACGGCTGCTTTCGGCTGCGATATCAATCGGTCAACTCTCAGACAATGCCCTGATCGCGCTTAGCTCATCCGCGTCAAGCCATACTCCGCCGCAAGCCGGGCATTCATCTATCATAATCGGCTGTTCAGGGCTGAATCTTCGTCGCATCATTACGACATCGGTATCTCTTGGGCATCGCAATCTCGAAGAGGTAGCAACCAGTAGGCGGTCATGGGGCGCGAGCTCTTCGAGCAGGAACTCTCCGAGCACTTCGTGCGCTTCGTCTACTTTACTTAGCTCGAAGCGATCGAACCAGATACCTGCACAGCTATGACAAATATCTGTCTCAAGGGACCCGACTCGAACCGTCGAGAGACTCTTTCCGCATCTTGGGCATTGCATCTTCTGGCCACCTCAACGTGCGTCGCAAGAAATATTCTCCTTGCACAAACTGTTCAACTCTATCGTCAGGTTTACTTTTTTCGGCGTTTGAGTTCCTCGAACAAGGACATCAAGAATGCTCCTCTCTGGTGTGGTGCAAAAAGCCTACCCACATAAGATGATCTAGACCAGTGTACCCACCACCCCAGGGGTTGCCGAACGTCCGCTTGGGGTCACTAGCAAACTATTTCCCTGATATTACCTCAACGGCTGGTTCCGGGGCCAAAGTAGCCGTTAGCCGATAGGGGTTTCAGAATCAATAACTGAATGTCTGCCTTTCCCTATGGCGGTCGTTCGGTATTGGTTATTCGGGCGGCTCGTGTAGCGATTTGTTAGGCCGTACTCATATCCACCTGCGCACAACGGCCATGTAGTCGGCGAAGCTCGGCCCGAACTTCTCCAGCAATGCGCGCTCCTCGGGCTTGATTTGGAATCGAGTCATGTACGCTACAAATGCCGGAACTAGAAACAGCGCAGCCAAATTTGCCAGATGCATCGCCCACCCCACAAGTGCGAATGCAAGACCCAAGTACATGGGGTTTCTGGTTACACGGTAGATGCCGGCAGTCACGACTGACGCCGTAGTCTCCGGTTTCATTGGATTCACTGTGGTGCTGTGCTGCCTGAGAGCGGATACACCAGCGACTGCAATTCCGCCACCAATAAATGCGAAGGCGAAAGCGACGATTGAAGTACCTGGTAAAGAGAGCGTGACCGCCGAAAAGAGGGTTGACGCAGCCCACATGACGACAGCAAATGCCAAAGTAAGTGCGACTGGGGGAACCTTTAGTTCGAATGCTTGCATAGAGTAGAAAATGCGGCCTTACCAGCAATTGTTGTGCAAGAGCGGGGGGCAGTATTCCGAATCGCTACGTTACCTTGCGACCGACTGCTTTCGAGCGCTTAATAAACTCATCGACATACTCAGAAAAACATTTGAAACTGAACGGCCCCACCGCCAAAACCATGCTGGCTAATTTCGTGACTGATAGAGGTGCGAACTTCGGCACGTTCCGAAAACGTATAACGAAAACTGACGATCAACTTATCGCTGAAGTTACCACCTGCGTAGCTGGCGTCCGGATTGACGGCGGCATATTCGAAGTCGGGCACACCCAGCGCATAGCCCACGCTTATGCCACTATTGGCGCGCAGGTATTCGTAGAACGCACCACCAACTATGTCATTACGCACATATTGATGGCCGTTAAATCCAATGGACTCCGCCTCGCGATCAACGTAGTGCGCCGCCAGACGCAGCCGATGGTTATCGGCGAGCAGGCGCACATGCTCTGCTGACAACGTGAGCTCTCGGTTAGCGTATTGGTAGTCGTAGCCGGGCGTGCGAAACACGCGCTCGTCCTCGAAATCCACCCACTCACCCCAGAACGACCATAGGGTACCGTCCTCAACCTGGCGCGAAAAGCGCAGTTCGGCGCGATTGTTTCGCTGCGCCTGTGAAGCAAGTTCAGGGGATGTCAATGCATCATCAAATCGGCGCTCAAAACCCTGACCCACGCGGCCCTCGCTGTAGACGAACCAGTCGCCCGGCAAACTCCAGCGCGCAACCCATTCCAGAGACACGGCCTGCTGCTGCTCAGTGCCGTCTAAATCGTTCTTACCCTCGAAATTGATATCTTCGAGCAGCACTGAAACGCGTAGGTATTGCTCACGTTCATCGCGATACAGAGCGTAACCAATAGCCACGTCCATGAACGACTTGTCGTACTCCGGATTAACCGTGACAAACAACGCCGAATTATCAAGCAGAGAGCGTTCGAGGCCGAGCAGTAGCTGCTCAGTAGTTATCGTCCGACGGCGTTGGCCATCACGCTCGAAACGCCCGGAGAAACGCCATTTGTCGTTTAGCCGCTGGTTCAGGCTGAGATCAACATCGGTAAACAGCCGGTCTGACGACACGCTGCCAGTATTTATTCTGAGTGCGTTGTTGGTGAACTGATTGAGTTCCCAGGAAAATTGCGCTTCGAGGTCCCAGGAATAGTTAGCCAACGCATGGACATACAGCAGGTCGTTCTGATAGCTGTCCTCGAATGCCCAGTCTTCCTGCGGCAACTCGGCGCGGACGGCCGCAGCGGAGAGAAGTAATGCAATATAGCTAAGAAGTTTCGTTGTCATACCGCGAGGTCTGGCTGGAGATCATCTAAGCGTGATGGCGCCAGTGATGAAGGTTACTCCTCCCCACCATGCGGAATGCAACCCAAGAAACAAATCGGATCGCCGCTCTGCGTCCCGATATACCGCAACTGCGGCGAGAGCCGCGAACACGACATACAACGCCGGAAATATAAGCGCCCAAGTTCCCCCTAGCGATGTCAATTTCACAAATACGTCTCCAGCTTGCGCAGCGGCGGCTTTGGGTCGGTAGCAGACAGTTTAGCCTAATTCCCACCAACGGCAGCTTTGGGGTGGTTAGCGGACATTTCCTGGACCGGATTCAGGCCCTCAGCATTGAATGTCCGGTCTCACCAATAGCGGTCGCTCAGATCAAGGAAATCCTGCGAAATTGAGAGTCTGCTTTGGCCAGAAGCAGCCAGTGAGATAGCTAGTTACTCGTCGCCGTTTGATTGCGTACTGCGCGCAGCAAACCAACAGAACACGAAGGCTGCAGCAAGGCCATGTAGCCCGAACTGTATGCTCTGTAGAAACACTGTTTGTGCTCCATCCTTTCCAAAAGGCTGGGCCAACAGTACGAAGCCGAAGGGAAGTATGAATCCTAT
>JAIBDF010000187.1 GCA_024679535.1 Chromatiales bacterium | reverse complement strand
GCGTCCTTGAACAAGATGATGCTGAGCGGCGGTGTGTTTTCATCGAAGGACGGGTTGCACACCATTCAAGGCACGGATGAGGAAGTGACTGCAGTGGTTCGGGCATCGAATGACTGGGGAACCTATGCGACCGCTCACGTCAACAACCCGTCGGATATCCAGCGAGGGCTGCGCCTCGGACTTGGCGAGATCATGCACGGTCAGTTTCTCGACCAGGAGACTGCAGAAATGATGGTCGAAGCGGGTGTTTTCTATAATCCGCAGCTATCCGTATCGTCCATAGAAGCCATTGAGCGAACATTCGGGCCGGGAGACTCAGTCAATAAAGCCAAAGCAATGCAGGTCGCCGAGGGAATGGCGAGGATTCCAGACATCCTGCTCAAGTATCCCAAGCTCCTCGAAAAGTCGACGTTCGGTGTGGACACTGTCACCGTAACGCCCGCCAACGCGCTTCGCAATCGTGACCACGAAATTTGGTTTTGGGTCGATAAGTTCGGCAACTTGCAGACTCTGAAATCTATGACTTCGATAGGTGGTCAGCTTGCTGCACTTACTGGTGGGCAAAACCCGTATCCAGCAGGTCCGCTGGGTGTAATCGAAGTCGGCGCCTACGCCGACATCCTGCTGATCAACGGTAATCCCCTCGAGGATATTACGTTGATCGGTGGAAGCGAGGCGTTGTTCGAGGCACCGGATCGCAAAGCCGGAGAGATACCGGCAATGGATCTGATCATGAAGGACGGCGTAATTTATAAGAGTACTCTCTGAACGGCTGCTTCTGGCCGTACTGAGACGGTCGCCTAGTTCAGGCTATAATTTCTGCTACTGACCCAAAGCGGCCATTAGGCTCAACAACCAAAATAGCAAATGAGTTCGAAAATGATACGACTAATAGCTTCCTTATTCCTTCTAACAGCGTCTTTCATTGCTTTGGCTCAAGACGACCCGCAACAGACGCTGTTCACAAACGTGAACATCTTCAATGGCACGGACAATCGACTTTACGAAGGTCACAGCGTCCTCGTTGAAGGCAATCTGATTAAGTCGATTTCCGCCAGTGAGATCACACCGAATGAAGGAGCAACCATAATAGATGGCGGTGGCCGCACACTGATGCCCGGTCTAATCGATGCACACACGCATCTAAACATGCAGTTCGGCGGGTACGGTACGGATCGCGGCATCCAGGGCATGCAGAATATGACTTGGGAAGAGATCGGTGCACTGGCATATGAATCGGCGCGAGAATACTTGCCTGCTGGTGTCACAACGGTACGCGATCTATGCGGTATGTCCCAAGGATTAAGAAAGCACATTGATAGCGGTACCCTTGAAGGTCCACGTATCTACACGTCTGGTACGTGTGTTGGCCAAAGCTCGGGACACGGCGACTGGCGATGGGATCCGTCAGTGCTTCGAGACGACGGCTCCAAATCGAATCTGGAGTTGCTTGGGATTACAAAACTGACGGATGGCGCTGACGCGGTGTTGGGCGCGTCTCGCAATAATCTGGCAGGCGGTGCTGATTTTGTAAAGATGATGTCGGGCGGCGGTGTTACATCTGAACGAGATCCGATTGAATCTGTTCAAGGCACAATCGAAGAACTGTCGGCTATGGTCACGGCAACGAGTCAGTTTGGAACTATGTCAGCAGTACATGCCTACCACGATGAGTCTGTGCGTAACGCGCTTATGGCAGGTGTCGTCTCCATCGAACACGGTAACTTGATGGCCGAAGCTGAAACGTTCGAGATGGTAAAAGAGGCCGATGCCTGGGTCGTTCCGGCAATGGCGGCCTTCGCTGAAGATATTTTTGATCACCCTTACTACGGCAATCCCGATCTTCCCGCATATGCAAAGGTGCAGAAGATCATCGTGAATGCTGAGAATTGGATCGATCTGGCCAACAAGTACGAGATAAACCTTGGGTTTGGATCGGACTCGGTTATCACGAATAAGGAGGGCTGGCGACAAACAAGGGACTTCCAGATTACTCAGTGGGGCCGTAGCTTTGGAAATTTTCGCACGCTAAAGGCGATGACTTCGGACAACGGCAGGCTGATGGCGCTGACCGGGGACATGAACCCTTATCCTGAAGGCAAGCTCGGCGTGATCGAGGTTGGAGGCTATGCCGACATCATTCTGGTGGACGGCAATCCCCTTGAGGATCTGAGTTTTGTCGGCGCTTCGGCAGAGATGTTCGGAGAGAGCCGACCGAGTCCCTCTGTCGACAGTATCCCGCTCGTGATGAAAAACGGGAAGATCTACAAAAACACATTGTGACCGAAACTGGCCGGTTTTCTGCACGACCGACAAGCGTCGTCGCGATAGTGCTCGGATTGCTAAATACATCAGCGCTTGCTCAGGACCAGTTGGCCACTGTTTCGCCAGAAGATCGCAGAGTTGGATTTAGGGAAGCGGCGGGTTTTGGCGGGTTGGCGACACCCCGTGGTCAACTTGACGAAGACGACATTCTGCGCGATCCGGTGTTTCGCTTCCCCAGTATCGACAAGGCTTTTGAACCGTGGCTCGACACGAAGAATAACGTTAAAGAAGAGCATGGCCTTGCTTTTGGCATTGACTACAACACATTGTTTCAGGGCCTTTCCGATTCGCTGACTGGTGAGGACAAGGGCAACCTCGGCATATTGCGCCTCTACGGGCTTTGGGACCTTTTCGAAAACGAAGCCGGAGACACCGGTTCGTTATCGTTCAAAATTGATCACCGACATCGTTGGTTTCGTGATCTCGCGCCATCGGACTTGGCCTCTCAGGCGGGTTACATCGGTGTAACCGGTACTCTCTTTTCCGATACAGATGGTCTGACCCTGATCGATTTCAATTGGCAGCAGACTTTCAGCAATGGCGATGCCGGCATCATTATCGGGCGCTTCGATCCGAACGACTACATGGGCGTGCTCGGATACGTTAATCCCTGGACAACGTTCAGTAATGTTTCAATTCTCCTCAACTCGAGCGTAGCGTTTCCTGACGCGAGTGTCGGAGTCGGCGGTGGCACCTGGTTTGCAGACCAATGGTACGTCAAGGGCGCTATCAATGATGCCAACGGCGTAGTCACGGAAACGGATGCATTCTCCGGCGGTTCGGAGTTTTTCAAGTTTGTCGAGCTTGGCTGGTCTCCGACGAAGGCCGATAGACACTTTAAGAATGTGCATGTCATTGCATGGGATGTTGACGAGCGCGAAGATGCGGGCATCGAGGCGGCCCACGGTATGATGATTGGCGCCAACTGGACAACGGCTGATAAACGCTGGATGGGTTTCGTGCGGGGCGGCTGGTCGAGCGGCACCGCCCCGATCTATGACGAAACCTACACGGCTGGATTCCTGCGCAAGTTTCGGCGCAGTTCGGACTTGTTGGGGATTGCGCTGAACTGGGGCGACGTGCCGGGTAACCTGGGCAGCCAGACAACGGGGGAGATATTCTACCGTCTGCAGTTTGCCCAGAATTTCGCGATTACGCCGAGTATCCAATTGCTCAAGGACCCGGCTCTCAACGATCAACACGGCAAGATTTGGGTCTATAGCGTCAGGATGCGCTTGACCCTTTAGAGTTCCGGGATCGCACCTACGAACTCAACCAACATGTTGCTCTTACGGCTGGGCAGGTCGCCACGGAAGATGAGCTGCTGACCAACGAAGTGCTTCACAGGTGATAGCCGAAATGCTTAGTCTGAATCTGATTGGTGCCCAGACGAGGACTTGACCCTTCACTTACTTACCTAGACCAGCACCTGACGGCTCTAAATCCTACATCCTCTACTTCCCACTTTTGCGTTCAAATAAGTTGGTGCGGATAACGGCTATTACGTAAAGAAGTCAGTGTTCATTGAAGTAACTGTGGTGCCGGTGTAAACATTCTTAGCATTACCGCCGCCCTGCCGCGCTATGCCGAGAGATCAATTGGCTGATCGCCGCTTCGGACCGGTGCAGGCGCCGGGCGATTTCAGCGACTGTCGCTGCTCCCTCTTCAATCGCTTCGGCAGCAATGGCGTAACGCTGCCTCGATAGCTCGCGTTGCTTACTCGAGCTGGCGCTGCCTTTACGTGCTGTACACCGCACAGGATAGGATAGTTGGTTATATCGAAAAAGGTCTAACAATGACTAGCTAAATAGACCCAATACGGTATAGTTATGGCAATGAGTGCAGCCGAAAAGGACATTGTTTGGATGGGTGATTCGCTCGATGTGTTGCAGTCGTTCCCAAAAATAGTTCGTGCGGACCTC
>JAIBDF010000109.1 GCA_024679535.1 Chromatiales bacterium | reverse complement strand
GATGACACGCTCGAAGCGGTACTCAAACAGCGAGCGACCTTGGTCATGGCTGCGTGCCGGGCAGCACTGCCGCATCTCAAGAAGAGTCCTGCCGGCCGCATCATCAATCTCGGATTTCTACGCAGTTTCTTTGCCGCAGACGGCGCCGAGGCGAGCATCCGCGCAGAACGTGATCTTGCCAACCTGACACGCGCGCTGGCGGCTGAAACCGGCGAGTTCGGTATTACTGCCAATTACATACAGCCCGGAGCCGTCATGACGCCGGAGAGTCGCGAAGTGTTCCGCAAGAACAAGGACCTTCGCGATTTTTGTATCCAGAACTCCGCGGCGCGGCGGCTTGGTGAACCCGTCGATGTCGCCAAGGTGGCGTTGTTCCTGGCAAGCGGCGACGCGGTGTTTGTCAGCGGCACTGGCATTGCGGTCGATGGCGGTCGCCTGGCCAACTGATGCACGCTGTTCTTGATGACCTGATTACGCTGCTTAGACTCGAGCGCATCGAGGAAAATATTTTTCGCGGGGCGAGCCGTGACATTGGCAGCCCACAGGTGTTTGGCGGCCAGGTGCTTGGTCAGGCCCTGTCTGCGGCACAGCATACGGTCGAGGGCAGGGTAGCGCATTCACTGCACGGCTATTTTCTGCGTCGCGGTGACATCAACGCACCGATCATTTACGACGTTGACCGGTCCCGCGACGGTGGTAGTTTTTCCAATCGACGTGTGGTTGCCATTCAACACGGTCGGCCGATACTCAACCTGGCTGCATCGTTTCAGGTTCCGCAGGACGGCCTGTCGCATCAGGCTGATATGCCAGAGGTTCCCGAGCCGGACGGCCTGAAAGATCTCACGCACCTGGCGGCCGATGTGCTGGATACGATTCCTGTCAAACTACGGCGCTTTATGACCGACCAGCGGCCGTTCGAGTTTCGCCCGGTCGAACAGTCGGACCTGGACGATCCGGCCCGGCGACCTCCTCGCAAACATGTCTGGATTCGTGCGGTCGATGCGATGCCGGACGGCACGGCATTGCACCAGAACCTTCTGGCCTACGTTTCGGATTTTGAGTTACTGACCACAGCCACGTTGCCGCATGCACTGCCGTTTACGCGCGGCAGGGTCATCCTGGCCAGCCTCGATCATGCGCTGTGGTTTCACCGCGAATTCCGCATGGACGAGTGGCTCCTGTATGCGATGGACAGTCCCACCGCATCCGGCGCACGTGGTTTTGCGCGCGGGCAATTCTTCACTCAATCTGGTGAACTGGTTGCCTCGACGACTCAGGAAGGTTTGATTCGGGTGGTCGATCCCAGCCGCGCCAAAAAACGCTCAGACCCCCGGACCCAGGTCTGAATTAAACCTGGCGGCATTCCGGACATAGATGTCCGCAGACCAGCGGATATGTTCGATCTCTTCTTCGCTTAACGTGCGCACCGCTTGCGCAGGCGCCCCCAGAATGAGAGAGCCGTCTGGAAACTCCTTATTCTCGGTGACGAGCGCATGTGCGCCGACCAGGCAATTGTTGCCGATCCGTGCACCATTCAGGATCGTGCTGCCGATACCGATGAGCGAGTTGTCGCCAATTTTGCAGCCATGCAACATGGCCTTGTGCCCGACCGTCACACCATTGCCAATCTTGAGCTCGAAGCCCGGGTCCGTATGCAGTACCGCACCGTCCTGAATGTTGCTGCGCTCACCGACCACGAGCCAGTCGTTGTCACCGCGAAGCACGCAATTAAACCAGATGCTGACCCGGTCCTCGAGTCGAACGCTGCCGATAATCGATGCACTGTCGGCGACAAAATGTCCTGCGCCTTGAAATTCCGGCGCGCGGTCACCAAGGGCATGGATCATTTTGCCTTGCCTTGTGCGGCGACTGCGGCGGCGGCTTTTGCTACGGCCTCGGGATCGCCGAGGAATTCGCGCGAAATCGGCTTGAGATTGTCGTCGAGTTCATAGGCCAGCGGAATTCCCGTGGGAATATTGAAGCCCGTTATCTCTTCGTCGGATACGTCGTCTAGCATCTTCACCAGGGCGCGCAGGCTGTTGCCGTGGGCGGCGATCAGGACGTTTTTTCCGGCCAACAGGTCAGGCGCGATGACATCTTCCCAGCACGGCAGTACGCGCTCGAGCGTCAACTTGAGCGATTCGGCACCGGGCAGGCCATCGATACCGGCGTAGCGTGGATCATGCTGCGGGTGGCGATCATCGTCATCCTCCAGTGGTGGCGGCGGAATATCGTAGCTGCGACGCCAGATGTGCACCTGTTCCTCACCATACTTTGCCGCAGTTTCAGCCTTGTTGAGCCCCTGTAATGCACCGTAGTGCCGCTCATTTAGCCGCCAGTCACGCTCGACAGGAATCCACATCAGATCCATCTGATCCAGTATATGCCACAGCGTGCGGATAGCGCGTTTCAGTACCGAGGTGTAAGCGATGTCGAATTCGTAGCCCAGTTCGCTGAGCAATTTGCCTGCCGCGACGGCTTCGTCGTTTCCCTGCTCGGTCAGGTCTACATCTTTCCATCCTGTGAACAGGTTTTTCAGGTTCCAGTCGCTCTGTCCGTGACGGCAAAGTACAAGCTTTCCAGCCATGATATCTCCGTTAATCAGTAATCAGGATGCAATCAGGTCGCGCAGCTCCTGCACCGCAACCGAGAGCGTGGAGAAGTCGATATTTTCGCGCAACTTCATTTCATCGATCATGTGTGTGAACTGCTGCACTTCCTGCTCGTGCTTCGCGAGCCAGCGGCGTGCGATCTCGCGCGAGTCCCTGGTGCCGCGCTTCGTCAGCAGGTTGTCACCGATTCTGCGACGCAAGCGGAAGAAGTCTTCGCGCAGGTTGCTGCGCGCCCTGGCCTGCCATCGACCAGATACCCTGAGGTCCTCGGCTGAGTTGTGCAGCCATTGCAGTCCGAGCGCATCATTGAACGCCGAGTACAGGCGCGCCGACTCGATAACGTCACGTCTGCGGTCGGCCGCGAGGTCGACAATGTCAACGGCGGCACGTGTCAACAGCAACAGCGAAATCTTGCCGGCGAGCTTCTCGGGTACGCCCATGTCGAGATATGCCTGCTTTGCCGCGCTGATGCGAGCCTGGCTGGCCTTCGACACGTAGCTGCTCGAGCGCGAGTAGATCTTCGCCATACCGGGTTTCAGGCGATCCACACTCTTGACGATGTCGATGTGTTCGCCGTGCTGCTCGATAAGCCAGTAACACGCATGTCGCAGAGTGCGACTGACCTCGAACATCATCAGGATCTGCGCCTTGGCCGAGATCACGTGATCGAGGGCCTCGATTTCCTTGAGCAAAGGCCGTGCGTTGCAAATGATGCGTGCGACTTCGTAAGCGCGCGTTATTGTCAGAATGCTCGCACCGGTGTCGGCCTGGGCTCGTTTGACGAACGCCGGACCCATGCGATTGACGATGTCATTCGCGACGAGCGTTGCAAGAATTTGCCGGCTCAACCTGTGGACCGGAATCAGGTCTGAGTAGCGGCGACGCAGCACATCCGGAAAATAGCGTTCCGGATCAATTTTCAGAAAGTCTGTCAGCGAATCGTCCGAATCGATCAAGCCGTCGTACAGGTCGATCTTGGCGTAGCTCAGAACGACCGCGAGCTCGGGTCGGGTAAGGCCTTGCTTGCGGGTACGCCGGTCCTCGATTTCGACCTCGTCCGGGAGAAATTCCAGATCGCGGTCGAGTTTACCTGCGCGTTCCAGGTCCGCGATAAGACGTGCGAGTTCCTCCAGACGGTCGGCCGACAGCATCTCGCTCATGCTGATGGCCTGGGTCTGCAGGTAGTTGTTGCGCAGAACCAGGTTTGCAACGTCATCGGTCATGGACGCGAGCAACTCGTTGCGTTTCTCACGCGGCATGTTTTTCTGCTTCGTAACCAGGCTCAGCAGAATCTTGATATTGACCTCGCGGTCGGAGCTGTCGACACCACCGGAGTTGTCGATGAAGTCGGTGTTTATACGACCGCCATTGAGGCTGAATTCGACACGTGCGCGCTGGGTTAGACCGAGATTGCCGCCCTCACCGATGACCTTGCAGCGCAGCTCATCTGCATTCACGCGCAGCGCATCATTGCTGCGATCGCCGACGTCCGAGTGGCCCTCGCCGCTGGCTTTAACGTAGGTGCCAATACCGCCATTCCAAAACAGGTCGACCTTCATCCTCAGGATCGCCCGAATGAGTTCGTCAGGCTGCATCGACTTTTGCTCGATGTCGAGCATGGTCCTGACTTCCGGGCTTAGCCGAATGGTCTTGGCCTGACGCGAGAATACTCCGCCACCCTTGGAGATCAGCTTCTCGTTGTAATCGTCCCAGGTAGAACCTGCCTTACGAAACAGGCGCTGGCGTTCCTTGTAACTCACCGCCATGTCGGGCGAAGGGTCAAGAAAGATGCGGCGATGGTTGAACGCGGCCAGTAGCTGGATCTTCTTCGACAACAACATGCCGTTGCCGAAAACATCGCCACTCATGTCGCCAATGCCGGCAACCGTGAACGGGTCAGTTTGTGTGTTGAGGTCCTGCTCATGGAAGTGCCGTTTGACCGCTTCCCAGGCACCTCTCGCCGTGATGCCCATGACCTTGTGGTCGTAGCCCGCAGAGCCGCCGGAGGCGAACGCGTCATCCAGCCAGAATCCATACTCTGCAGACAGGCTGTTCGCGATATCGGAAAACGTTGCTGTGCCCTTGTCGGCGGCAACGACCAGGTAGGGATCATCACCGTCACGGCGGATGACGCGGTCCGGCGTGACGACGACGTCGTTGACAACATTGTCGGTTACGTCGAGCAGGCCGCGAATGAACGTCTTATAGCAATGCACACCATTTTTGAAGATCGCTTCGCGGTCGTCCACTGGCGCAAGCTTGGGAAAGAAGCCACCCTTGGCGCCCGTCGGGATAATCACCGTATTTTTAACGACCTGCGCTTTCATCAGGCTCAGCACTTCCGTCCTGAAGTCTTCACGGCGATCCGACCAGCGCAATCCGCCGCGCGCGATATCGCCGCCGCGCAGGTGAACGCCCTCTACTTCAGGCGAGTACACGAAAATCTCGTATTTGGGCTTGGGTAACGGGACTTCCGGCAGCCGCTCCGGGTTGAGTTTGATCGCAATAAAGTCCTTGAACGCGCCGTCGATCGTCAGGAAGTAATTGGTGCGCAGGGTCGCACCAATACCGCCGGCAAAGGCAGAAAGAATGCGGTCCTCGTCGACGTTACGGGCTTTCGCCAGGCCGCGCCGGACTTTGGCGCTAATCGTTCTTGACTCTTTCAGACGCCTGGACCTGGACAGGTCCGGATCGAACTGCAGTTCAAACTGTTTGACCAGCAGGCGTGTAAGCTCCGCGTGCGCCACGAGCACATCTTCCATGTAGGCCTGACTAAACGGTACACCGAGCTGCAGGATGTGTTTCGCATAGCAACGCAAAAGAGTAACCTGCCGCCAGGTCAGGCCGGCAGCAACGACGAGTCGATTGAGGCCGTCATTCTCCGCCTGACCGGCGAGGACGGCCATGAAGCACTCTTCAAAGCGTTCGGAGACTGCGTCGACATCGATTGCAATGCCACATTCGTGACGCAGGTGAAAATCCTGAATCCAGAAGGTCTGCCCCGATACCAGCTGGCATTCGTGTGGGTGTTCCGTGTAAACCGCCGCGCCCATTTCCTCAACAATCGGCAGCGCATCGGAGAGCACAATCGGATTGTCGAGGCTGTAGACGATGAATCGCAGATCGCCTGCCTGCAGCTTATCTGCGGTATACAGGTCAACGCTGCGTGAGACGTCATCGCTCAGCATTTGGTCGATGACGCGGATGTCGGAGCAGGCCTCGGAAGGAAGTGTTTCGTCCTGGTAGCCAGGAGGAAAAATCGGACCATAGGCGTGATGGAGCTGCTCGCCCATGTCGATGCCATAGGCCTGGACCAATTCGGCGCGCAGGCGGTCGGACCAGGTAACCACGAGTTCGGCCAGCTGTTGCTCGATTTTCTGAATACTGATACGCGGTCGTTCGCGCTTGGGCGTGCGCACAATGATGTGCACGCGCGCGAGAGCCGACTCGGAAATCTGCACCGACGAATCGACCGAAACGCCACCGAATGATTCAGTGAGTAGCGCTTCGATCTTGCGGCGAATCGCCGTTGTATATTTTTCCCTGGGTACAAATACCAGGCAGGAGAAAAAACGTCGGAAAGTATCGCGACGCAGGAACAGTTTGACGCGTTGCCGGTCCTGCAGGTTCAGTATGCCAATCGTCGTGCGGGTCAGGTCCTGTACGCTGCTCTGAAACAGCTCTTCGCGCGGATAGGTCTCGATGATGTGCAATAACGCCTTGCCACGATGTCCGGCGACATCGACCTGGGCGCGCTCGAAAATTCTCCGCACCTTGTGCCGCAGCAACGGAATTTGGGTTGGGCTTTCGCTGTACGCAATCGAGGTAAGCAGCCCGATAAAACGGCGTTCGCCAACGGCATTGCCGTCCTTGTCGTACATTTTTACGCCGATGTAGTCGAGAAATGCGGGACGATGAACGGTTGAGCGCGAATTCGCCTTGGTGAGTATCAGCCAGTCACGCGAGCGTGTCATACGCCGCATTTCCTCGGTTAGTTCGATCGACTTATGCTTGCCATCTTCACGGCTAAGAACACCGAGTCCAGTACCCTTGACGGCATTCAAATAGGTCCGTTCTCCGCGTTTGCGGAGCTTGTACTCGCGGTAGCCCAGGAAGGTGAAGTGTTCATTGGCCAACCATTTGAGAAGGTCCTGGCTTTCTGTGCGCAGTAGCGGGTCGACGCCTTTTGGTCCGTTCTCCAGCAGGTCGCGCGTCTCGAACATGCGCTCGCGCATCGCGCCCCAGTCGCGGACCGTGACACGCACGTCCGCGAGAACTTTGGTGATTTCCTTTTGCAGGAGCTTGAGTCGTTGCGGATCGATCTCGCGAGAAATCGCGAAACGAATAAACGATTCGCGCACCGCATAATCACTATTGGCCCTGGCAATGGATTGCAGCTTGCCGGTCTCATCGCGAACGACGGAAATGATCGGGTGTACCGTGATATGCACCGCGAGATTCTGACGATTGATCGCGGCGGCGACTGAGTCAACGAGGAATGGCATGTCGTCGTTGACCATCTCGACAAAAGTAAACGCGGACGAATATCCGTGTTCTTTTTCGGTTGCATTGAAGATGCGCAGCAAGGCTTCGCCGCTGCGTCTCTCGGCACCGAACTCGAGGTGGTCAAACGCGACTCGGGCCATCACCGGCTCAGAGCGTCCCTCGAGATCCTCGTACGGTACATTCGCAAAGTACTGCTGCAGAAACCTCTTCGTATCAGATTGTTTTTTCAGCGAACGAGTGCTTGCGCGCGATGACAGGATGGCGTCAAAGATTTGTTGCCGCGCATCCCCGCTGCGTCGATTCGATTTTGATGTCACTGCGAGTGCCTTAAGTGGGTGCGGGTGTCCCAGAAGTCGGGATTTTAGCCTACATTGGGCAGTCGTTTACAACGTTTAAAGTACTTATTGTCAGTGTCAGGGTGCGCCGATCAGCCGGGCGCGAGCCAGCAGGCGCTCCATAATGCCGTTGAGTTGTACAAGCTCTTCCGCAGAGAGGCCCTCAAGCAGATCGCGCTCAAACCCAAGGGCGAGCTCCGCGATCTCGTCATGCAGTTTTTTGCCGTCCTCCGAAAGATTCAGGATAGATCTGCGCTTGTCCGCATTGGCAAATTCCCGGTCAATGCGTCCATTTTTAATCAGCTTGGTTACGGCACGACTCACGGCGACCTTGTCCATCAAGGTGCGTTCTGCGACCTCGACTGCCGAGAGTCCCGGGAAGCGTCCAAGTACCGCAATGACTCGCCATTCGGGAATCGAAACGCTGAACCGCTTGTCGTAGGCCCGTGCAACCGTGGTGCTGACCGTGTTGGACAGCACGGCGAGCCGGTAGGGCATGAAGTCTTCCAGTTTCAGCTCGTCACTCATGATTCAGGGAATCTATCACGCGAGGTGGGGCAGCGCGAGATACGCGGTGGACTGCATTTCGATAAGACGGCTGAGAGTGCGGCTGAATTCGAAGGACAAGCGCGAGCCGGTGTACAGATCCGGCACGTCGACATCGGCCGAGAGAATCAGCTTCACGCGGCGATCGTAGAATTCGTCGACCAGGGAAATAAACCGCCTTGCCTGGTCATCGCGTAGCGCGTCGAACTGTGGAACGCCGGAGATGATGACCGAAGGGTACCAACGTGCGATCTCAATATAGTCCGCCTGGCTGCGCGGCCCATCGCAAATGTCAGCGAAACGAAACCAGGCTACGCCCTTGGCGCAGCGGCGGGCCCGTATTTCGCGACCATTGATATCCAGGTCAGCGTCGATCGCCACTTTTGTGGACGCTGTCTCGTTGAAAAAGTAATTGAGCTTCGCTGCGGCCGTTGCGTCATCCGGAGTCAGGTAGGTGCCAGCCTTCTGCAGGATGCGCAGGCGGTAGTCGGTACCGCCGTCCATGTTGATTACGTCGGTGTATTTTTTCAGAAGCGCGATAGCCGGCAGGAAGCGCTGCCGCTGCAGACCCTCTTTGTACAGATCGTCGGGCGGTGCGTTCGACGTGGTGATCAGGGTAACGCCGCGACTGAATAATCCCTCAAGGAGTCGGCCCAGGATCATCGCATCGCCTATGTCGCTAACGAAAAACTCATCGAAACACAGCACCCGCGTATCCTGCGCGATGCTTGCCGCGACCTTGTCCAGCGGATCCTCGACAAAGCTGAGCGTCTTCATGCGGTCGTGCACGTCGCGCATCATGCGGTGGAAATGAATGCGCCGTTTCTGCTCGATGGGCAGGTTCTCGAAGAACAGGTCCATCAGGAAAGTCTTGCCGCGGCCGACGCCTCCCCAGATATACAGCCCGCGGACAGTTTCGCGAGGCTCGCTGCGGAAAAACATCGTGCGCAATCCGCCTTTGCGCGGGCGCTGCGCCAGGAGCCGGGTCTGCAGATCCTCGAATCGCTCAATGATGGCGAGCTGCGCCGAATCTTCGCTATGACCGTCCCGGTGCAGGCTCTCTTCGTAGGCTTCGCGTATATTCAATCTACCCTCATGGATGTATTTGCAGCGCCGCTGCAGCAGGGCTAGATTACATGCCTGTCAGGACGGGTCCAACAAGAGAAGGTGCCACGGGATATGTCGGAAGAAAATGAACGCGAATCGATGGAGTTCGATGTCGTAATTGTTGGCGGCGGGCCGGCAGGGCTGGCCGCTGCCATCCGGCTGATGCAGCTTGACGATACGCTGTCAGTTGTCGTGGTCGAGAAAGGGTCTGAAATCGGTGCCCACATCCTGTCCGGCAATGTATTCGAACCGACAGGCCTGGACGAACTCATACCCGACTGGAAGGACAAGGGCGCGCCGGTGAAGACCGAGTGCGCCTCAGACCGGGTCCATTATCTGACCAGTGAAACGGGAGCTGTCCCGGTACCCGGCCTGTTCCTGCCGCGTCCGATGCACAATCATGGCAACTACATCATCAGCCTGGGGCAACTTTGCCAGTGGCTCGGCGAACAGGCCGAGGGGATGGGCGTCAACGTATTCCCGGGCTTTGCGGCTTCCGAAGTGCTTTACGACGGCGACGGCCGCGTCACCGGCGTAGCAACCAGCGACATGGGCATCGGCAAGGACGGCCAAAAGAAAAGTTCCTACACTCCCGGATATGAGCTGCTTGGCAAATACACGATCTTTGCCGAGGGCGTTCGCGGCAATCTCAGTGAGGAGGTCATGGACAGGTTCAATCTGCGCGAGAACTCAGACCCGCAGCACTACGGTATCGGAATCAAGGAAGTATGGGAGGTCGAGCCGGAGCGGCACGAGGAAGGGCTGGTTGTGCATACGACGGGCTGGCCGCTGGACAACCATACGGAAGGTGGTGGGTTCCTCTACCACGCTGCCAACAACAAGGTCTACCTGGGCCTGATTATTGCGCTGAATTACAGGAACCCGCATTTATCAACATTTGATGAATTCCAGCGCTGGAAGACGCATCCGAAAATTCGCCGCTACCTCGAGGGCGGCAAACGTATTGGGTACGGTGCGCG
>JAIBDF010000060.1 GCA_024679535.1 Chromatiales bacterium | reverse complement strand
GGTGTTGAACGGAATGTTGGGCAGGTCACGACCTTCTTCGTAGCGGTGCTCCGACATCACATGCTGCATCGCGTTGACCCACGCTTTGACTTCCTCAGGCGTGCGTTTCTCCAGGGCCTCAACGGTAGCTTTGGCCGGTCCGGCGAAGCGGCGTGCATCGCCGCTCTTCAGGAACTCGATCTCGCCGTCCGTCAGCAACCCGAGTTTCGGTGCGACACTGTCGGGCAGCTCGATCGCTTCTTTTTTCTCCTCGCGCGGATCAACCGTGTCGAACGGGTAAGCCGCGTCGCCGACCACGTGCTCGGGCATCTCCGGCGCTTCGTCAGCCCAGGCGAGCGGCGCAGCCAGTGCGGTGGCCAGAAGGAGGGTGGTACGAATATTGGTCGTCAAATTGGTCATCTCGTCATCCCCTAGCGCTGGCCGTGATCAAGAGCGAGTGGATGCACGAAGTCAGGATCGAGGCCCGCCTTGCGCACAGCAATACCGCCCAGGCAGGCGTTCAGTACGGCATTCGCATGCATGACTGACAGCCGGGAGAGATCCATCATCGGCGCAAGGTCTGTAATCTCGAAACCGACAATGTCTTTTGCCGCGCAAACATGTCGAATCGCCGTTCTGACTTGCTCGATGCCAAGGCCATTCGCCTCGGCGCGTCCGGCGGCAATCATCTCGGCCGGTGCCAGCGCGCTGACATCAATGGAAACGAAAAACGCATCAGGGCCCTTGTCGACCTCAGTCTGTACGCGCTCCAGAACGGCCTCGAAACCGGTTTGCCGAATCTCCGCCATCGTGTGATAACGCACACCCTCATCGCGCAGCCATTGCAGCGTGCTTGCGTCCACATCCGCCCCGCGCAAACCCACCTGGATCGTGTCGCTACCCTTTACGACGCCCTCGTCAAGCAGGCGGAACACGGCCTGTCGGTCGGAAATCGTATGCGCATCGTTGCGCTCTGCGTCGGGATGGGCGCTGAAGTGCAGCAAGCCGAACGAGCCCGCGCCGTGTTGCGTGGCGATGCCTTTGACACCGGGGTAGAGTACCGACGTGTCGCCGCCAACCAGCATCGGAATAGCGCCGGTGCCCGCCGTTTCGGCCACCATGGCGGTGATATGACCGATCGATAATTCGATGCTCATCTGGTCGACTGCGAAGTCACCATAGTCAACCACGGACAAGACGTCGAAGGGTTTGACCAGCGACTGCAGGTCGGGTGTTGCGATGGTGTTGAGGGCACGCATTTCATCGGGCGCCCATGCTGCGTCCCGCACGCCACTGCTCACATTACTTGGCACGCCGACAATGGCCACATCGACGTTGCCCGCCACGAGATCCTCAGGCCAGATCGCGACCTTCGCGCCACCGAAGGTGGGTACACCGGATTCTGGATAGAGATAGCGATGCACGCTGAACGGACCCGGCTCGCGCTTCATCTCTCGCAGCTCCGGCGGTGTTACTACACTCCGGCGAAACGTATCCGTGGTGAGATTCAAGGGCGCGGCGCCCATGTCGCGTTCGGGCGAGTAGCCTAATTGTTCGGCGACCGTCATCAGGTCATCCATGAGCTGCTTCAGGCTTTCGGGTTCGCGCGTCGCCAGTTCGTGTTTGAGTTGGCTTTCGGGGATGACAGTAATGGCTGCGCCGGACGTGATAAAGGCACGTTGTGCACTGTTGAGCGCATCGACCTTTTCACTGAGATCTTTTGGCACGGACCACGCACCGAGCGCGCCCGCAAAGGGGATCAGTAGCAATGCCAGGACAAAGGTATGCGTACCCCGGTTCTTTTTATTAGTCTTCAAGGGCATTCTCAGATTCAGGTGAGCGAAAGATAGTAGCGCAAAACCACCTCGGCGTGCGCCATTACTGACCCGGCAACGCTACCGCTCGTAAACGACGTCCCCGTTGACGATGGTCATCAGGATTCGCCCTTGCAGGATGTCCGATGGACTTTCGTCTGCGAGAACAAACGGATCGATATCCATAACAGTCAGGTCTGCCCAGCGACCGACATCGATGATGCCGGTATCGTCTTCGCGAAAACTCGCGTAAGCCGACCAGATTGTATAAGCGCGAACCGATTCGTCAGAACCGAGCCGCTGCTCGGCATACCAGCCGCCTTCGGGCTGCATGTTTTTGTCCTGACGGGTGATGGCCGAGTGCAGCCCGTAAAAAATAGTGTGATCGGAACCCGGATTGTCCGCATTGAATGTGATGTCTGCGCCGTTTTCTCGCAACGAGCGCCACGCATAGGCACCAAGAATTCTTTCCGGCCCGAGACGCTCCCCGGCCCATGTCTTGTCTTCCATCGCATGCGGCGGTTCCATTGACGCAATGATGCCCAGTTGGCCGAGTCGCGGAATGTCGTCGGGATGCATAACCTGCGCGTGCTCGATGCGATGTCGATTGTCGGCCGTGGACGGATCTTCCCTGAACACGCCTTCAAGAATATCCAAGGCCTCGCGATTGCCGGCATCGCCGATCGCGTGTATCGCCACCTGGAAACCGGCCTTCATCGCATCGGCGTTCAGCGCCTGGTCGAAACCGTAACCGTCACCGCTGATGCCACGATGCCCCGGCTGATCCTCGTAGTCATAAAGAAGCCGCGCGCCGCGTGAACCGAGCGCACCATCGTAGTAAGCCTTCACCGCACGCGTAACCAGCATGCTGTCATTATCGGTATCGGGGCCCTTTTCAATCCATTGTCGAATGAGGTCTGCGTCACGCAGCGACAGCATTGCGTAAACGCGGATCGGCAATCGGTCTTCTTCCTCGAGTCGCTCCAGAATACTCATGGCGCGGGAGTCCAGTCCCGCATTGTGTATGGCGACATAGCCGTCCGCGGCCATCTGATCCAGGCCGATCAGGAGCTGTTTGATAAGCGTTTCCTGCGATGGTGAGGGCACGATGGCGTCCAGCATGGTGGTCGCGCGGTTGAGAAACAGACCGTTCGGATTACCGTCATCGTCAAGCCGCATTTCGCCGCCCACCGGAATCTCGCTATCCGCGGTGATGCCACCGGCATCGAGTGCCGCCTGGTTTGCCCAGGCCGCAAATCCGTGCAGGCTGTCGAGGAAGACGGGGTGATTCGGGACTGCTTCACTCAGCAGCACCTTGTCCGGATAGTGATTGGCCCAGGCGCCTTCGTCCCAGCCCGCGCCGAGGATCCACTCACCCGCGGGGACCGATTTGGCGCGCTCGGCGACCATCGCGACCGCCTCTTCTTCGGTGGCGATGTCAGTAAGATCAACGGCATCGAGTTTCGCGCCGAGTTCGAAGACATGGGTATGCGAGTCGACCAGGCCCGGGATGACAGTTGCACCGGCAAGATCAACGACACGGGTCGTCTCGCCCCGGAACGCCAGGGCCTCCGCTGTATCGCCGACAAAAACGATTTCGCCGTCTTTCGTAGCGACGGCCTCGGCGTCCGGGTGCCATCCCGTGTCGGAGCGCGGCGCATCAGCGGCGAGCGTGCCATCAGGGCCGGGCTCGCCCCAGTCCAGCGTATAGACGCGAGCATTCGTCAGGATCAGGTCGGCGTCGTTCGCTGCGCCGGGAGCTGCCGGATCCGGCGCACAGGCTGCGAAGAAGATGCTCAAAGTGGCCAGTGAAAGAACTATCAGGTGTCTCATTGCGCTACTGCCTTTGTGGAGCCCAGCTGCAAACTTAACCCAGCCTTCACGGCTTGTCAGTTGATAAGCCCTACTGACAGCCCGGGCATACGAACACGTTGCGGCTTCCCAGCGTGTGACGCGCGATCGTGGAGCCGCACGCGTAGCAATCGAGACCTTCCCGGCCAAATACCTGGAAGCGGTACTGCCCGTAGCTCATGCCGAGCGCCTTGCGTTCTTTCGCCTGCTGTGGCGGAGCTGTGATGCCGCGAGTGCGATACGAGCGACGGCTGATCGCCAGCGTTTCCGTTGCGATTGTGCGCAGTCCGACGATATCCAGCTGCGCTGGCTTCAACTTGGGGTTAACCCGGGCTGCCCAGAGGATCTCGGATCGCAGGTAGTTGCCGATGCCGGCCAAAAAGGCCTGATCGAGATAGAGGCCGCCAAGTGCCCGGTTACGAAACGTCGCCGACTCGAGTCGATCGACGATGCTATCGGCGGTGAGTTCGGGGTCGAGAATGTCCGGTCCGACACGACACAGAAACGGATGTTTCTGTAATTCGCGCTCAGTTAACACGTCGATATCCGACGCGCTGTACAGCAGCGCGCTATGCGCTGCGGTATGCAGGCCGACGCGCAGCTGGCGCGTGGTTCGCGGCAGGCGCGGTCTGCGTGTCGTGTACCACTTACCGTACAGCTGGTTATGGCTGTAAAGGGTCAGGCCGTTGTTGAAGCGGGTCAGCATCGCCTTGCCGCGTGTATCCACCGCCGTCACGGCCGAACCTGCCAGGCGCTTTTCGAAGCGACGTAGCCGCGCCAGGCCAAATTCCACCGCGACAACATCACGGCCGACGAGAACTCGGGCGACCTTGTCGGCCGCCAGCCGAATTTCAGGTCCTTCAGGCATGTGCGCTACGTTCCGTATGGCAATAGATCTGATCGCTATCTTGCCGCCTCAGCCGCCCAGATAGCAGCGTCGACATGTAACAAGTCGTATCAGCAATGGCAATCCTGCTCCGCGGCATCTTACAGTAAGAGCATGATTCAAGATTCCAAGCTGTACACAGCGCTGGCGTTGGCCGGCACAATTCCTTTCATTGCCGGCGCGCTGTTGCCGTTGCTGGGGCATGGCTCGCTGCCGCACCTGGGCCCGTTGGACCAGGTGGTGGCTTCTTACGGACTCGCGATTGTCTGTTTTCTGGCCGGTGCTCACTGGGGTGTCTATCTGTCCGACCGTTCCACCGGCTCGCTGAACCTGTTCGTTATCAGCAACGTCCTATTCCTGGCCGTCTGGTTTGCGTATGTGGGTGCCGGCATCAAGATAGCAATTGGCATTCAGGTCGCCGCCTTCCTGGCACTCTTGTTTATCGATCTGCGGCTAAAGAACAGTGACGTTATTTCCGCAGCGTATTTCCGAGTGCGCACGATGGCAACAATGATTGCCGTCGTATCCCTGCTAGTCGTCATTGCACAGTGATGCGTGTGGCAGTCATTGGCGCCGGTTTGTCCGGTCTTGTTGCTGCCCGCGAACTGCGTGAATGCAGCGAGGTCACGGTGTTCGAAAAGTCTCGTGGGTATGGCGGTCGCATGGCTACACGCTATGGCGGCGGCTTTGAGTTTGATCACGGTGCACAGTATTTCACCGCCCGATCCTCCGAATTTCAGCAGTTTCTTGAGCCGCTGATCGCGCACGGTGTGGTTGCCAACTGGCGTGCGCAAGTCGCCGAGCTGGATCGAAATGCGCTGCTTACGACAAGGGAATGGGATGATGCTCTTCCGCACTTCGTTGGCGCGCCGCGAATGAATGCGATCGGCCAATACCTTGCGAGCGGCCTGACAATCCGACCGAACACGACCGTTACCCAGCTCGACCGTGACACCGACGGCTGGAACCTGGCCGACCGCGACGGTTACGCGCTGGGTCGCTTCGACTGGGTTGTTTGTGCTCTACCTGCATCCCAAATGGTGACGCTGGTACCAGCCGATTCGCCCTTGCACCAGTTGGCGGAAAAGGTGCAGATGCGTGCCTGCTATGCGTTGATGCTCGGTTTCGACAAGCCGCTACGTTTGCCGTGGCAGGCTGCGCTGGTGAATGGCGCCGATATCAGCTGGATTTCGGTCAACAGCAGCAAACCGCGAAGAGTGAAGAAGTTTACGTTGGTAGTACATTCAACGAACGCCTACGCGGATGCCAATCTCGAAACGCACGCGTCCGCGATACAGGATCATCTGTTGCAGGAAGTCTCCGAGGTTGCCGGCATCGACTGCGGCAAAGCTTCGTTTTGCCAACTGCAACGATGGCGATACGCAAATGTCGACAAGCAACCGGGACCCGCCTGCCTGGTTGATGAGGAAATGCGGCTTGCCGGCTGCGGCGACTGGTTTCGCCATGGTCGAGTGGAGGCTGCATTCTTAAGCGGACTGGAAGTGGCAGGAAAGCTGCGCGCCCTGGTGGAATGACATGAGCCACGATGCAACCGTTGACACGCGTGAGGTCGACTTCTACACGCGCATGGCAGAGGCCTGGTGGGACGAGTCTGGGCCCTTCTGGCCCCTGCACAAGCTTAATGCGCTACGCACCGTTTACATACGCGAGAAGCTTTGTAGCCATTTTGAGCGCGATCCGAACGACATAAAACCACTGCGCGGCATACGCGTTCTCGATGTTGGCTGTGGCGGAGGCATCCTCTCCGAGTCAATGGCCGGGCTCGGTGCCAAGGTTACTGGCATTGATGTTGTCGAGAGAAATATCGTGATTGCTACGCGGCACGCTCGCCAGAGAAAACTGCCAATCGACTACCGCCTTTGTACGGCTGCCGAACTGTCCGCCGAAGGCGCGAGCTTCGATGTGGTGCTCAATATGGAGGTCGTCGAGCATGTTGCGGACGTACCTGCGTTCATCGCGGATTGCTCGCGATTGACCGCCGCGAATGGGGTGATGTTCGTCGCCACCATCAATCGTACTGCCAAAGCGTTCTTGTTCGCCATCATCGGCGCAGAGTATGTCCTGCGCTGGTTACCGCGCGGCACGCACCGCTGGCGACTTTTCCAGAAGCCGACGGAAATTACGCTGCTACTCAGTGATGGCGGACTATCGGTGCGCGACACGGTTGGCGTCGCGGCAAACCCCTTTAAGCGCAGCTTGAGCATGACGCGGTCGGTGGCGGTTAACTACATGATGTTTTGCACGCGCACCGAACCATAGCCACCGCCGGCCATGTTAGTCATTCTAGGTAATCAACTGTTCGCGCCCGAGCATTTGCCCGCAGCAAAAACGACGCCCGTATTCATGGCCGAAGATCTGGGGCTCTGTACCTACGTTCGGCATCACCAGCAGAAGATCGTTCTCTTCCTCGCAGCGATGCGCTCCTATGCCGATGAACTCGAGCAAGCCGGCTACCAGGTTATCTATCATCGACTCGACCCATCCGTGGCTGACCGTTATGAGGAAAAGCTTGAGGCTGCGATGAGGAGTCATGGTGCAACGCGTGTCCAGCACTTTGAAATCGAGGACAGGCCGATGGAAAGCAGACTGATTGAATACGCGATTCACAATGGCTTCGATCGGAATGAACTGCCGTCACCGATGTTCACCTGTTCGCGCGATACGTTCTCGGCGTTCGCAAACAACAAATCGCGCTTGTTGATGGGCGACTTCTACAAACAACAGCGCCGTCATCTTGATGTGTTGATCGATGCAGGCTCAAAGCCGTTGGGCGGGCAGTGGAGCTTTGATGCGGACAACCGGAAGAAGCTGCCACGCAATGTGCAGCCGCCGGAAATGGTGTGGACTACACCCGGCGCGCACGAGCAGGAAGTCATTGAGCTGGTGCGGCGCGAGTTTAAGGGTCATCCCGGCGATGCCCGGGATTTTTGCTGGCCTGTCACACGCAGTCAGGCGCGCGAGTGGCTCGACGATTTCGTTGCCAACCGCCTGGAAAATTTCGGGCCTTACGAAGACGCCATGAGCTCGCGCTCCGATACTGTTTTCCACAGCGTGCTGAGTCCTTGTCTTAACCTCGGTTTGCTCACGCCGCGCGAGGTGATCGACGCCGCGCTCGTCCGCGTCGACGAGGTGCCTGTGCAGAGCCTCGAAGGATTCGTCCGCCAGGTTATTGGCTGGCGAGAGTTTGTGCGTGGTGTCTATCGGAACTACAGCGAACAGCAGGAGGCCAGCAACTTCTGGTCCCACGAACGCGAAATGTCGGCCAGCTGGCACGACGGGACGACCGGCATTCCCCCGCTTGACGACGCTGTCCGCACGGCACAACGACTCGGCTGGACGCATCACATACCGCGCCTCATGGTCCTCGGCAACCTGATGACGCTTTGCGAGATCAGGCCAATCAGCGCCCATCGCTGGTTCATGGAGATGTTCGTTGATTCGTCGGAATGGGTCATGGGTCCCAACGTCTACGGCATGGGACTCTTCAGTGATGGCGGCATCTTCGCGACAAAGCCTTATATATGCGGCTCGAATTACCTGCTCAAGATGAGTGACTATAGGAAGGGTCCGTGGTGCGAAATTATCGATGGCCTCTACTGGCGTTTTATTGACAAGCACCGCGAGTTCTTCAGCGGCAATCCGCGCCTTGCGTTGATGCCACGGGCGCTTGACCGATTGGATAGCGAGCGACGGACGCGCATTTTCGCGGCAGCCGAGGCGTTCCTGGAACAGCATACGGTTGCGTCGTAGGCGCCAGGCATTCTATTTCATCTGGTTCGATTGCCTTTACAGGATAGTAACGGAGGCAATGCCCCCCTCAATGTGGCAGCCTCTGGTTGAGCATTGATGGAGACGTTCGCTGCCATGTCCCAAAACTACCGTGCGGAGTTCGATATTCCGCGAGACATCTGTTACCTGAATGCGGCCTACATGACGCCGCAGCCGCGCCGCGTGCTCGAGGCGACAATTCGAGGTGCAACACAGCGTTCGCAACCCTGGCAGATTACGCCGGCCGACTTTTTCACGGAGACCGAGGCCGTGCGTGCAGCATTTGCACGCCAGGTCGGCTGTTCTGCCGACAATATCGCCATTGTGCCTTCGGCGGGGTACGGGGTGGCCTGCGCGGCAAACAATATTTCGACGAAAGCGGGGGATGTCATTCTTGCAATGCAAGAACAGTTTCCGGCGAACTACTATTCCTGGCGTCGTCAGGCACTGGCCTCGGGAGCGGAGTTTCATGTTGTCAGCAAGGAGCCCGATGAGCCTTGGGCCGACGCGTTACTAAAGGCCATCGAGCGTCTCGGAGATCGCATCGCGATCGCAACACTAGAAGGGCATCACTGGGCGACTGCCGAGCAGGTCGATCTTGATATTGTCGTACCGGCACTGCGCGCTGTTGGTGCCAGGGTTGTTCTCGACCTGACACAAACGATCGGTGCTTACCCGATCGACATCAGCCGCATTGCTCCGGACTTCATGGCCACCGCCGCGTACAAATGGCAGTTCTGCCCTTACGGCATCGCGTTTCTCTATGTCGACAAGCAGTACTTTGACGGCGTGCCGATTGAAGAGGCCTGGATGAGTCGCGATGGTGCCGAGGATTTTTCGCGACTTGCCGAGTTTACGGACCTTTGCCAGGCGGGTGCCCGCCGCTTTGATATGGGCGAAAAGTCGAGTTTCTCGAATGTCGCTGGCGCAAGTGCGGCGCTGCAGATGCTTCAGGAGTGGAACATCGACACGATTTCAAAAACGCTTGCCGACACGAATGCTCGCATCGCCGAGATCCTGACCAGCCACGGATTTGAGACGATGCCGGCCGAGGCTCGCGCGCCACATTTTCAGGGTGCCCGCCTGCCGGCCACCGACCCGCGGAAGCTGGCAGCGGGGCTAATCGACAACGGCGTCTATGCCAGCGTGCGCGGCGAGTACCTGAGAGTTGCACCGCATCTCTATACAGATGATGAGGATCTGGCTCGCTTTGACGAAGCGCTCGACCTCGCCGGCTCCTGACCCTGCCTTAGTCAGCTGCTTTGATCTTCTCATCAGCCTCGGCCGCCGCATAGGCGCGAACGCCGGCCATGTGCAATTCAAAAGGGCCATCCTGGTTGTCGTAGATCATCAGGCCCATGCCAGTGATCTGTCCGGAATCGAGTGCCGGCCCATCGAGTTGATAGCCGCGGAATCTCGGGATGAAACGGGTGAAAGGGATGTCGACTGTCGTCCAGGTACCGTCCTCGGTTTCGAAATTAGCCCAGTAGCCTATCTGGTTCCCACGCCAGCGCGCGGCCGTTGTCAGCCGCCAGGTATAGAGCCGGCCATCGCCCATTACGCGCAACCGGATTCCGGTGTAACGCGAGAGATCGAGCGCCATGAGCGACGTGCGGATCGAACTGAAACCGCCGCCGTTGGTGTTCGTGTCGCCGGCGAAATGGAGCGCCCCTTGCTCTTGTTGGAATCCGCCCTCGCTTCGTCCTCCCATAACGTTATCGTTTACCACGTACCAGCCGAGGTCGGCGCTGTTCGACGTGAAGTCGGTGACCAGGATTTCGTTGGCAGGCGCATCGGCGGCGCCCTGCAGGGGCGCGATAATCGTCATAAGCAGTATTCCATAGATCAGCGATAGGGGAGTTGCGCGCACAGGTCGGTTCCGTTGAACGAATCATTTCACATTTAAGGTGGCTCCTACTCTAGCAGCACCAGGCCGGCGGGGAACCGGATGATCGTGTATCGATACACACCGTTACAAAGAAACAACAGTGGAACTTTGACATTCCCATTAAATTCACCAGGTTAAGAATAAGTAGTAGTGGAGTTTTGGCACTGTCCCTGTGTTTACTCAGCCGGCAAACTGCCTCTGCGCAAAGTGACGACGCTGTTTATGGACGGATCAACTTCCGACTCTAACGGGCCAGGAGTTGCCAAAGAAGACAGGGCGGCCCCTTCGGGGGCCGCTTTTCTTTGTCCTTAGCAAGGCTCGCCGGCCGATCGTGGCCTGACTGCGGCTTATACCTATAACCGGAACCTTTTCGGCATGCACGTCGTGTAGGTTGAAAATTGCCGGATCATCTCACGCCGACAACACTCAGACTATGGAGCAACAGGTCCATGCATACCGACACAAGAATGTTTTTTGCGAGCGTTGCCTTTGGGCTACTGGTCCTTTTCCTTGCATCGCCTGTTCCCGCATTCCAGGGGTTTGACGATGGCGGCGGGGGCGGTCTTCCGGGCTGCGCGACGTGCCACGGAACGCTTGCCAACATGGGGTCCGGCCACGACGCGCATGCCGCGTTGACAAACACCTGCTCCGATTGCCATGGATCCGGAGGGCGTAACAATCCGCCGCTCGACAATTGCGTGCAGTGTCACGGGCGCGACGCGGATGCAGGTGGCGACAGCGAGTCGGCCGGCGTTGGTCGAGGACTGCGCCTGCATCATGTCACCACGAATGCCGCATCCTGTGGTAACTGCCATAGCGATGCACTCGGTGCTGCCGGTGTTGGCGAGAACGTCTTGCCCTCTTTCTACGCCGCGGCGCTTGGCGGAGCCGGTCTCGACTCCTGCGACGGATCGGAGGAACGCTTTGCGTCGCTCACCGTCAGTCTCGACAACGACGGGGATGGCCTGGCTGACGGCAACGATCCGGACTGTGTTGCGAACGTCGCGCCAACCGCGAATGCGGGTGGCCCGTACAATGCGACCCGCGGTTCCCAGATCGTCTTCGACGGTAGCGGCTCGACGGATGCCGACGGCAGCATCGTGTCCTGGGCCTGGAATTTCGGCGATGGCAGCTCCGGTACGGGCTCGTCACCGACGCACACATACCAGTCGGACGGGACATTCACTGTCGCGCTGACCGTCACAGACAATGGTGGTGCGACGCATACGGCTTCGACTACGGCCACGATTACACCAGCCCCGATTCCACCGAGCGCCAACGCGGGTGGGCCTTATAGTGGTGTTGTCGGATCAGGAATTAGCTTCGACGGTACTGCGTCCAGCGACGCGGATGGCACGATCGTTTCGTATGTCTGGGACTTTGGTGACGGTGGAGTGGCCAGCGGTCCATCGCCGACCCACAGTTACTCCGTCGACGGAAACTTTACGGTTACGCTGACGGCAACAGACAACGACGGGCTGACCGGCACTGACTCGACGACAGCGGCGATCAACCCGGCGGGCGGTAACACACCACCGGTTGCCCAGGCCAACGGTCCGTACAGTGGTACCGAAGGCAGCGCCGTGCAATTTTCAAGTAATGGATCGCTCGACCCGGATGGATCGATTGTCGCGTACGCCTGGAACTTTGGTGACGGCAATACGTCCGCGACCGCGAACCCCGCGCACGCTTACGCAGCGGCCGGAACCTACAACGTTTCGCTTACGGTAACGGATGACGCAGGGGATTCGGCATCAGATGCGACCACGGCGAGCATCGAGGCAATCGTTGTCAACGCGCCACCCACGGCCGACGCGAACGGGCCGTATTCTGGCTTTGTTGGCGACACGATCGTTTTTGATGGCAGTGCTTCGCGCGATTCCGATGGAGCAATCGTGCGATACGACTGGGACTTTGGCGACGGTACGACTGCCGCTGATGCGGGTCCGGCGCCGACACACGTCTATGCGGCGACGGGACAATACACGGTGACTTTGACCGTGATTGATGATGCCGGCGACACCGGCCGCGCTTCGGCAAGTGTGGCGATCACAGAACGTGCCGCAGCAGCCACCGACGGAGAAACGCAGTACAACAGCTACTGCGCGTCCTGCCACGGCGAACCGTGGTTGAAGCCGGCTGTCGACTCGGCATTGACCGGTGCGCACCGTGTTACCGGTGCCCGTGCATGCTCGATAGAGGCATCGATCTTCGGCACCTACGTCTTTCAAGACGGCGCGCCAGGCATGCAGTTCCTGCAGGGCCTTGTGAACAACGGCAGTGTCGATGTGGACCAGATCGCAGAGTATCTGAACAGCCAAACCGCGACTGGCGAACAGCGTTACGTAACGGCATGTGCCGGCTGCCATGGCGACGATGGGACGGGCGGCAGGACGCGCGAAGGCGTGGTTGGCGAAAGCGCTCATGAGATTGACGAAGCAATTCGCGAAGAGGGATCGATGCGCTTCCTTGCTTGTCTGCCCGACTCGGATATCGACACGATTGCCGCGTTCCTGGGTGGCACCAGCAGCGACAGCGACGACGATGACTCCGAGCGGGACGGCGGCGGTGGCTCCGGCGACTTCCCGTTCCTGCTGATGCTTGTAGCGTTCGGTCTTCGCCGGATGATGAGTCGTCGCAACGGGGTCCGCAGTTAACCCTGACTGATGTTTGGAGATGCCTGAGTCTTTAACGGCTCAGGCTGATCCTCGCCTCGCGGCTCTTGTTCCATTCAAGCACTGAGATCGTCAGCGCCGGCAGCATCGTGACTGAGACGATCGCTGCACCGAGTATGCCGAACAGTACGATCGCGCCGACGCCGCGGTAGAGTTCCGTTCCGGCACCGGGGATGAACACAAGCGGAGAAAGTCCGCAGATCGTCGTGAACGTCGACATCGCGATGGGTCGAATGCGGGATGCGACGGCCTCGCGGACCGCGTCGATGGGCGACATGTTTCCTGTCTTCATATGCTGCATTGCGCGGTCGACGATGAGTATCGGGTTGTTGACCACGGTACCCATCAGGATCAGGAAGCCAAGCATCGAGATCATGTCGAACGGCTGATGCAGGCTACCCAGACCCAGCCACCCCAGCGCACTGCCGACCAGGTTCAGGAGCGTCAGTCCGACGATACCGCCCGCGATGCCCAGCGGGATCGTTGTCATGATCAGCAACGGGTAACCCCAGTGCTTAAGAATCGCGACGAGCAATAAGAACACGATGATCAGCGCGACCGGCAGGTTGGCCGCGAGCGCCGCTTTGGTCGCATCAAGCTGATCACTGGCACCGGAAATATCGACATTGACCGTCCCCGCCAATGCGCCGGAGTCTCTCAGGTAAGCGACAACGTCGTTGCGAACAATCTCCACGCCCACTTCAAGGGGAATGGATGCCGGCGGAATGATATTCAGCGTCACGGTTCTCTGGCCGTTGATGCGGCGGATCGAGTTCGTGTCCACGGTCTCGTGAATTGTTGCGATTGCATCCAGTGGCAGGATGCTTCCCTGCGGCGTATAGATGGGTAGTCCGCCAAGGTTGTCGACATCCGTCTGGCCGCCGGTAGTGCCGTAGAGATACATATCGATCTTGTCATCAGACTCGAAGTACTCGTCAACAAATGCACCGTCCGTCAATGCAGCGACGGTGTAGCCAACATCGCCCGCTGTCAGACCGAGCTCCGCCGCACGCGCCCAGTTTGGTTGAACTTCAAGCATGGGCTGCGACAATGAGAGCGAAGACGGGCTGGTCTGAATCCGTGGGTTGCCGAAAACATCCTCTGCGCGGCGATACGTTGCCAGCGCCGCCTCGTAAATAACACTAAGGTTTGGACCCGAGACGTCAAGATTGATGCTGCGCGTCCCGCCATCGTTGCTGGAGATAATCGAACCGCGCGCGGCGAACGCGCGCATTCCCGGATACTCCCGGTACTTACTGGTGATCGCATCCATCAGCTCGTCGATATCGGCGGGTCTCACGGGCTCCGAAATAATCCGAAAGCCGCCAGCTGATATTCTCGTATTCAGGTACCTGATCGCTGGGACATCGGTTTCGCTACGATCAAAGCGGTCCGGATCATCGTCAACGAATTGCATGAAATAGTCCTGCACTTCGAGACCGATCTCTTTCATTGTCTCTATGTTGTAGCCAGGCGGCGCGCTCATCGATGCGAAGGTTTTTGGCTCTTCGCCCTCTGGCAAATACTCGGCCGGCGGCGTAAGCAACAGGATTACTGCGATGCTCGCTATAACCGTGACTGCAATCGTCGTCCTGCGCTGATGGTGAGTAGCGATGAGACCGTCGATAAATGACAATAAGCGTTCCCGGAGTGCGCTTTGTGTGTGCGAGCGATGCTCGGTGCCAAATGACAGTCGCGCGCTGGCTGTTGGTATCAGCGTGATAGCCACCAGCATCGAGGCCAGTATCGATGCCGAGATAGCAATGGCGACATCCGAATAAAGCTGCCCCGCCTCTTCGCGTATGAACAACACTGGCAGGAAAACAAGAATCGTTGTCAGCGTTGAGGCCAGCACGGCGGTCCAGACGCTTTGCACACCTTCGACAGCCGCCCGGAAGCGATCAAGACCCTGTCTCCGTTTGAGCTCGATGCTTTCTATGACGACGATACTGTTATCGAGGGTCATGCCGATCGCAAAAGCGACCCCGGCCAACGAGATAACATTGATCGTGCGCCCCGCCGCGAGCAGTCCGATGAACGCAGCGATCGTGCAGACGGGAATGCCCAGCACGCCAACAACTGTTGCACTGACTGACCTTAAGAACATGAACATCACGGCGGTCGCAAAAAATGCGCCCAGCGCCAGATTCAGCCAGACGTTGCGAATCGAGGCCTCGACGTAACCAGCATCCTCAGCCATTAGCTGCATTTGCATGCCGTTAGGCTGCAGCAGGTCTCGATTCACGCGCTCAACAGCATCGAGCATCGCATACTTGATATCGATAACGTTCGAGCCGGCCTCGCGGTTGATCGACGTAAACAGTATCGGCTCGGCATTAAAGTAGGAGTAGCCTTGTATCCTCGAATGGCCCAACTCGATGTCAGCAATATCACCCAGGCGAATCAGCGAATCACCGCGTCGATCGACGATCATATCTTGCAGTGATTCAATTGAATCGAAGCGGCCAACTGTGCGGAGAAGGTAGCGTCGTTTGCCACCGTCTATTTCACCGCCGGAGACATCACGATTGCGAGCCCTGATTGCATTGCGAACGTCGAGAATGGTGAGCTGGCGATCGGCAAGGCGTGTTGGGTCCAGCAGGATTTTGATTTGCCGCTCCGCGCCGCCTGACACATTGACTTGTGATACCCCGGGCACACTGGACAGGCGCGTACGTACGTTGTCGACGATAAAGTCGCGCATCATGATTATGTTGATGTTGCGCGGGTTGCCAGGCAACGGTGAGATTGCGAAGTACATAAACGAGTTGGCCGAGAATGAATTGGCAAACACTCGCGGTTCATCGACGTTCTCGGGATAGGACGGAACCTGATTCAGTGCGTTGTTCACCTCGATCAGCGTTTGCGTCATATCAACACCGAACGGAAAGTCGAGTTCGATGACCGCGCTGCCACTGGATGCAGACGATTCGAGCCGCTGCATGTTGGGCAGTGTGCGAAGGTACTCCTCCTGTTCGATGAGGATTTCCTTTTCAACGTCTTGCGGTGTTGCGCCGGGCCACGACGTCTGGATTGAGACCGTTCGGACCTCAAGGTCCGGAATCATTTGCACGGGCACTCGAAACGCGGCCAGGACACCGAGCACGGCGACAATCAGTGCCACCACCGTCATCAGAATACCGTTTCTTACGATGGCCTCGAACACGTCTAGCGGCTTCCGTCCAGGATCGATACTGTTTGGCCTTCCTGCAGCGTTTCGTTACCGCGGACCACGACGACATCGCCGTCAGAGAGCCCCTTTACGATTTCGACGACGCCGTCGAACTCGAGGCCTGTGGACACCACCTGCTCATGAACGACAGGCAGACCACCCCCGGTGTCGACAACCCAGGCCGTCACGCGACCGTCCGGAAAACGCAAAATCGCGTCCCGGGAAACGGCAACGCCGCTGCGACCGACATCAATGTTGAGTTTGCCGCGGGCCGACATACCCGGTGTAATCCCGAGCGGTCCATCGGCTTCAGTGGTGTTCGCAAGAATCCTGACCAGAAATGTCCGCGCGCTCGGATCCTTGACCGGCACGATCGTTTCGATATGCCCTGATACCGATCTCTCCGGCAAGGCATCGAGTGTGATTTCTACGGGAGTGTCGGGCGATAAAGCGACAAAGCTGTCCTGCCCGACACGAAAGTCGAATCGCAGATTGTCTGTTGCCACCAACTCAAGCAGTGCGTCGCCGGGATTGACCCACTCACCCAGCTCGGTGTGGCGTTCACTGATCACGCCCGCGAACGGAGCCTTGAGCGTATGTCGTTCGACGATAGCCTGTTGCTCGCGCACCGCGGCCTGCGAAGCCACAAGCGCGGCCTCGTCGCTCGATACCTCAGCGCGAAGCGATTCAATTTGTGTGCGCGCGATGCCCCGCTGGGTACCGACTTCTTCTGCCTCGTCGAAACGCCGCCTGGCATCGGCAACGGCAGATTCACGCTGTCGCACCTCGGCAAGGGCGCGTTCGAGCGCGAGTTGTGCCAACTCGGCATCCAGTTTCAGCAGTGCTGCACCCGCCTCGACGCGATGCCCCTCATCAATAGTCAGCTCCGCGACGATCCCGGCGACTGCCGTGGATAACACGGCAGTACGGGGAGACGTCACTGTGCCGGTTACGTTGATCTGCCTGACGATGGGGCGGTCTGAGACAGTTTCGACCTGCACCGGCGCCTGAGCCGCCGCGACAACTGAAAAGAGCATCAGGAAAAGTGCAGCGGCGGTGAGATGACGAACTGACATAAAGCCTCCTGGCTGCCGCGAGCATCACGGCGCAGCCGATACTAAGCAAACAGTACCAGACGAGCTTCGGTAGCGGTTAGTGGGGTTGTGGGGCTACCGAGTCTGGAGTTCTGTTCAGGCGGCGCGAGTGCGCTCAGCCAATCCTTGCGAACGCAGATATTCGTCATAGGTGCCCGAATAGTCGATGATCTTCTCGGGCGTCATTTCGATGATGCGTGTCGCAAGCGACGATACGAAATCCCTGTCATGGCTGACGAAGATCAGCGTGCCAGGATAGTTTTCGAGTGCGAGGTTCAGGGCCTCGATCGATTCCATATCAAGGTGATTCGTCGGCTCGTCCATCACGATCACATTCGGTTCCTGCAATGCGAGCTTGCCGAACATCAGGCGACGCTGTTCGCCACCCGATACGACCTTCACTGATTTCTCACTGTCGTCCCTGGAAAACAACATGCGGCCGAGCGTGGCGCGCAGCAGTTGCTCGGGCGAACCAGTCGGTTGCCACTGTGTGATCCAGTCAAACAGGCTGATGTCGTGTTCAAACTCGTGCGCGTTGTCCTGCGCGAAATAGCCACGCTGCGAATTTTCCGCCCACTTGACCTCGCCACTATCAGGCTCGAGCTCCTGCAGCAGGCAACGCAGCAACGTTGTTTTGCCGATGCCGTTCTGGCCAAGAATCGCGACGCGTGATCCGGCCTCGATAGTCAGGTCCAGATTCTCAAAGAGCGGGCCCTCATCAAAACTCTTGCTTAAGCCCGTCGCTTCGACAGCAAGACGACGCAGAGGCTTCTTCTGCTCAAAGCGAATGTACGGGCTGACACGGCTCGACGGTTTGATATCCTCGAGCTGAATTTTCTCAAGCTGTCTGGCGCGCGACGTGGCTTGTTTCGCTTTTGACGCATTGGCCGAAAAGCGACTGACAAATGCCTGCAGCTCGGCCATCTTGACCTTCTTCTTGGCGTTGTCCGCGTACATGCGTTCACGCACCTGCGTTGCCGCTGTCATGTACTCGTCGTAGTTGCCCGGGAAGAGCTGCAACTTGCCGTAGTCGAGATCCGCCATGTGTGTGCACACACGGTTAAGAAAATGGCGATCATGCGAGATGATGACCATCGTCGACTTACTCGTATCCAGGAAATCTTCCAGCCAGCGGATGGTGTTGATGTCGAGGTTGTTGGTGGGCTCGTCGAGCAGCAACACGTCCGGGTCGGAGAACAGCGCCTGCGCGAGGAGCACCCGGAGTTTCCAGCCTGGTGCTATGGCGCTCATGGGTCCGTGGTGCTGACTGACCGGGATGCCGATGCCCTCGAGGAGCTCGCCCGCCCGCGATTCCGCAGAATATCCGTCCATTTCCGCGAATTCGACCTCAAGATGGGCGACGAGAATGCCTTCTTCGTCACTCATTTCCGGCAACGAATAGATGCGATCCCGTTCCTGCATCACCTCCCAGAGTTTTTCGTAACCCATCATTACGACGTCCAGGACCCGGTGTTCCTCGTACGCGAACTGGTCCTGCGAAAGCTGCCCGACCCGGGCATTGGGCTCGACAGAAACGTTGCCAACAGTGGGCTCCAGCTCTCCGGCCAGTATTTTCATCATGGTCGATTTGCCGCAACCGTTGGCGCCTATGAGGCCATAGCGATTGCCGTTGCCGAAGGTCGCGGAAACGTTCTCGAACAGGGGTTTGGCGCCGAACTGAATCGACAGGTTATTTGCAGAGATCATGGGTGTGGGCCAGGTGGGGGTGAATCAGCGGCCGGATGCTACCACGCTCTGCCTGCCGGTCATGACGATATTTTGGCTTTTACTGTAGTTCGCTCTCGTGAATGCAGCGCAACATGACGTGGGAGTCTCGATTCTTCTGTTCGAGTTTCGCTGCCCGGCACTGTTCTTCCGTGTCGTAGGGTTTCGAGTTGTGCGTCTCCCATCCGGCGTCGTGGAATTCCTGAACGATCCAATTGCAGCCGGCGCAATAGCTCAACTCCGCATTCGCTGTGGGATCGACGATAGTCTCGTTGACGCTCGCAACGATTACTTCGTCGTAGAACTCCTGCATGGTTTCGCAACCTGACAAAGCCAGGCATCCAAGCAGCAACAGGCTGAGTCGAATCACAAGCTAGGGCCTCATCTCGTAAACAGACCTATCGACACTAGCTTCTTCAAGCCGTCGTCTCAAGTAAGGGCATCAGCCAAGCGCCTCGCCTTGTAGTAAGAGTAGGTGGAATGCTGATGAAGCCGTCGGTGAGAAGCGCGATGGCGGCTTCCTTACTACGGTATAAGCCGCCGCAACACGAATCACATTGCGCCGTTTCAGCTGGGCAAAGAATTTACTCATGGCGCATTGTGCCGGAGCGCCGTAGTGATTACATCAGCACGTTCCCAATAAAAAAAGCCGGGCAATGCCCGGCTTTCTTCGTCTTCTTAGTTACTTGCCTGTTTCTCGTGGACAACGTCCCACAGATAGTCGTGGTGGTTGCCACAAATAGCCGCGAATTCCGCGCCTGCGGTATTGTCTTCACCGTACTGGGCCGCCAGGGCTTCAGCACGCGCGTCCATCAACGCATCGTAATCCGTGGCTGTCATAGTAAGCAGCCGGCGGAACCAGCCACCGATCACGTGTGACTGCCAACCCCAGGACGTGATTTTTCCTTCCTCAACGAGTTTGTCATAGATCGGTGCAAAGTCATTCGCGACGATCTCGTCGGCCCGATCTTCTTCGGTCATCTTGCAGGTGAAATAGACTGAGATACCTGCCTTGCCTCTGTCAGTGCCGCTCATCCCGGCTTTGACTTGCCAGATGTAGTCATCGTGGCTTTTGCAGGACACGCCGACGCCGACGTCATCACCAGCGCCTGCTTTTTCCAATGCCTCGCCCATCTCGCCGAGCCCGGCAAGCGCGCCGTTTATCGAGTCAGCCTGGAAGTAGCGAATGCGCCGCCACTCACCGCCCGTGTGGTGCTTCAGCCAGCCCCAGCTCAGCAACTTGCCGTCTTCGACCAGCTTGTCCATGACGGGTGCTTCGGTTTTCCTGACGTAGTCGTCAGCGAGGGACTCATTACTCGT
>JAIBDF010000011.1 GCA_024679535.1 Chromatiales bacterium | reverse complement strand
TCGACGGGATTCACGAGGGCGCTCCATGTTCCGTACAAAGACAACCGTACTCTTTGCGATATCGTCCGCACTGCTGATGAGCGCCTGCTCCGAAGCACCCGCGCCGTCGCGCGCGGCCGGCGCACAGCCTGTAGCCGTGATCGCGGAGTTGCTGCAATACGAGTATGCGAACACACGCGTCGAGGCTATCGGCACATCGCGCGCCGTCCTGTCTGCGGAACTCCATCCCGCGGCCTCGGGCGAAGTCGTTGCCGTCAACTTTGAACCAGGACAGCTGGTTGAAAAGGGTGACATCCTCGTACAACTCGACAGCCGCGAGGAAAGGCTGGCGGTCGAACTTGCCCGGCTGAAACTGGAGGACGCCACGCGCCTCTACGACCGTTATTCACGGTCGGCCAACAGCGGTGCCGTGTTACCGACGACTCTCGACACCGCCCGCATTGCCGTCGAAACGGCCCGTCTTGAACTTGAGCAGGCGCGCATCTCACTCGCCGATCGCAGTATCGTGGCGGTCTTCGATGGACATGTTGGTGCCAGCGAAGTCGACCCGGGTGATCGCGTCGGCCCCGACACCATGATCACCACACTCGACGATCGCAGCTTCCTGCTGGTCAGCTTCGAGGTTCCCGAGGCGTACATTGGTGAGTTCGCTGCCGGCGAAACTATCAAGCTCGAGACCTGGGGTACCGCTATGCCGTCGGTCCAGGGCGAAGTCGTTGATATCGGCAGCCGCATCGATCCTCGCAACCGAACCTTTGTAGCGCGCGCCAGGGTTGATAACGAGGACGACCTGTTGCGGCCCGGGATGAGCTTCCGCGTTAGCGCGAGCATCCAGGGCGAGCGCTACGCTGCCGCGCCGGAGACCGCAGTACTGTGGGGCGCGGAAGGTGCTTACATCTGGACCGTTGTTGACGGGGTGGCCACCCGTATGCCCGTCGAGGTTATCCAGCGTCGCGAGGGTTATATCCTGATCGATGGTAACTTCGCCGCAGGAGACGTGGTCGTTGTTGAGGGTACGCAACGTATGCGTGACGGCATTAGCGTCGTCTATGACGAGAAACGCCTCGCTGGCTCCGGCGACGGCGCCCGCTTCTCCGAAGACGATTAATCGTCACCCGTTTTGGTTCGATGAACGATACGCAACGCAATGACCTGCCCAGCCTGAGCATTCGTAGACCGGTGCTCGTGCTGGTCATAAACCTGTTGGTGGTTCTGGCCGGCCTTGCAGCGCTCTTTGCGGTCGAGGTTCGCGAGCTGCCGAATGTTGATCGCCCGGTCGTCACCGTGCGGGTCGACTTCCCGGGCGCTTCGCCAGAAACCATGGATACCGAGGTCGTGTCCCTGCTCGAAGGTGCCATTGCGCGCGTATCCGGTATAGACACGATCCGCTCCGCATCCGAAGAGAATAACGGCCGCATCTACATCGAGTTTCGTCCCGGCATAAACATCGACAGTGCCGCCGCCGATGTGCGCGAAGCCGTCAGCCGAGTGACGCGCCGGTTGCCCGACCGCGTGGAACAGATCGTGGTCGTAAAAGCCGACGATGATGCCCAGGCTGTTGTGAGTCTCGCCGTGATGACTGACAGCCTCACCGAGGAGCGCCTGACGCGCCTCGTTGAAAAAGACATCGTACCGATGCTGATTTCCATCGACGGTGTCGCCGACGTGCAGTTGTCGGGCAATCGCCAGCGGGTGTTGCGTGTCTCGCTCGATGCAATGCGACTCACCAGTTATGGCCTGTCGATCGGCGATGTTGCGGCCGCTTTGCGCCAAGCGCCGTTTGACGTTCCGGCTGGCAGTTTCCGCTCCGCCGAACAGCAGCTGATTGTGCGTGCCGATGCCACGGCGGTCGATGCGTCGGAGGTGGCCGAAATCATCATTCGTGACTCGGTGAGAGTGGGTGATGTCGCCAATGTTTACTTCGGGCCCGAGGATGCGGACTCCCTGTCGCGCCTGAACGGATCGCCGGTCCTGGGACTCAACGTCCTGCGCCAGGCAAACTCGAACACGATCGAGATTTCGGACGGCATCATGGCAGCGGTTGGCCGTATCAACGCGCGCTTTGACGAGCTCGAGATCGTCGTGACCGACGACCAGGCGCTATTTATTCGCAACTCGGTGGCGCAGGTGCTGCTCACCCTGGCGCTGTCGATGGCGGTTGTCGTTACAACGATCTGGGTGTTCATGGGCAGTCTGCGTGCAACGCTGATTCCCGCCATGGCCATCCCGGTGTCGCTCATCGGCACCATCGCCGCAATCTGGTTGTTTGGTTTCTCCATTAACATCCTCACCCTGCTTGCACTGGTACTGGCGACGGGGCTCGTTGTCGACGATGCGATCGTCGTTCTCGAGAACATCCAGCGCCAGCACAATGAGGGTTTGCGAGCAAGAGCTGCGGCCGTCATCGGAACGCGGCAGGTTTTCTTCGCGGTCGTTGCGACGACCGCCGTGCTGGTCTCCGTGTTCGTACCGATTTCCTTCCTCGGCGGCACGACGGGGCTGTTGTTCCGTGAGTTCGGCATCGTGCTGGCGTGCGCGGTAATTATCTCCAGTCTTGTTGCACTGTCGCTGGTGCCGGCGGCTGCGGTCCGGCTGGTGAGGGGAAGCAGCTCGCATGCGGCGTCGGGGCCAGCAGCGCGTATGGGCAAAAAAATTGCGTCGGCGTACCAGCTATCGCTTGGCGTGGTTCTTAACCGGCCCTGGTTGAGCATAGCCGGCGCACTCGTGTTTGCCATCGGCGCCGGTTTCGCATACCAGGCGCTCGACAAGCAGCTGGTGCCACCCGAGGATCGCGGCACGCTGCGCATTCTGGCCACCGGGCCGGACGGTGTCGGTATCGGCTACATGGACCGACAGACACGGCAGATCGAGGAGTACCTGCAACCCCTGCTCGATAGTGGAGAGGCGCAGGGGGTGTACACGACGGTCGGTAACTGGGATCCGAACCGCAGCTTCCTGTCCATACCCCTCGCAGACTGGGGCGACCGTGAGCGCAGTCAGCAGGACATTGCGGACGAGCTGCGCGGCAAGCTGGCGGGGATCCCGGGTGCCCGCGTCGGCATCTGGGGCGGCAACAGCCTCAACCTGCGAACCTGGGGAAGCGGTCTCCGCGTTGCCCTGCTCGGCAACGACTATGACGAGATCTTCGCAGCGGCCAAAGCGTATGCCGCTGCAATTGAAGAGCGCATCCCCGAGCTGAGCCAACCACGCATCAACTTCGATCCGACACAGCCGCAACTCTCCGTCGAAATCGACCGACGCCGGGCGGCCGACCTCGGCGTTGATTTCCAGGGGCTGGCTGCAACCCTGCGGGCGATGATCGATGGCGACGAGCTCATTGACCTGAATATCGACGACCAGGCGGTGCCCATCCTGCTCGAATCGGCGAGCGGCGACATCAACGACCCGTCGGATCTCATCAACCTGTATGTGAACACGCGGGACGGCGGACTTGTCCCGCTTTCAAGTGTGGTGACGCTAAAAGAAGAGGGTGTCGCCACCGAACTCAATCGTCAGGCACAGCGGCGTGCGATCGAGATCGATATCGAGCGACCGGATTCCTTCCCGTTGCAAACGGCTGTCGACGAGTTGCGCGCGCTTGGCGCAGACGTGCTGCCCGAAAATGTGTCGCTCATGATGCTCGGCGAAGCAGCGCAGCTTGAAGAGTCGTCGAGTGCCGTGGCACTGACTTACTTCGTCGCACTTGCTGTGATCTTTCTCGTCCTGTGTGCCCAGTTCGAGGGGTTCACGAGTGCGGTTGTCGTTACCCTGATCGTGCCGTTTGGTGTTGCCGCCGCGATCTTTGCGCTGTTTCTGACCGGGGCATCCCTGAATATCTACTCGCAGATCGGCCTGGTCCTGCTGATAGGCCTGATGGCCAAGAACAGCGTGCTCGTGGTCGAGTTTGCGGACCAGCTGCGCGACAAGGGTTACGAGGTTCGGGATGCTATAGAACGGGGTGCCGCACGGCGCTTCCGGCCGGTCATGATGACGCTGACCTCGACCATGCTGGGCGCGCTGCCGCTGGTACTCAGCAGGGGGGCGGGTGCGGAAGCGCGTTCGTCGATCGGCTGGGTTGTTTTTGGCGGCCTGGCACTGGCGGCGGTATTCACTTTGTACCTTACGCCGGTGCTGTATTCTCTGTTGGCGCCACTGTCCAGGGCGCGGGCTGCAGAGACGGGCCGCCTCAAAGACGACCTCGATCATGCGGACAGCCTCGAAGGTGAGGCCCTGACCAGATAGACGGCTCGCGCCGGATTGTTACAAGTCGAAACAGACATTTGCGGCTGGAACCCGCATCATGAGGGCGTAGCTATCCGGAATTGCCTGCTCATGAGCCAGTTGATCCACCGTTTCGCTGGAACCTTCCAGCTACTGTTCGTCGTGTCCGTCGTCGGCGCCGCGGTTCTATTGTCAATTTCCCTCAAACCAGATCAGGCTGCCTCCTACCCGACGCCGGCCGTGAAGCGCCCGATCGTTTCGGTGGTAGAGCCCCAGGTCAGCAGCTATCAGCCAACCGTTCGCCTTAACGGCGTGGTCGAATCACGCACCACCACCGAGGTTATTCCACAGGTATCCGGGCGGGTCATCGAAGTGTCGTCCAAATTTCGGCCGGGATCGCGCGTCGCCAAAGGTGACGTATTGTTGAGGATCGATCCGGCGGACTACAGGTTGGCCGTCGAGCGAACGCTTGCAGAAATCGAGGCGGCCCGCAGTGAGCTCGCACTTTTGGAGGCTCAGGCAACCGCAGAAAAGCAGGTCTGGAACCAGCAGTTTCCGGATCGCAAGATCCCCGACCTTATTGCACGTATTCCGCAAATAGCGGCGACCAAAGCGCGCATTCACAGCGCAGAGGCGGCACGTCAAGCGGCAGAGCTGTCGCTGCAAAGGACCGTCATCCGTTCACCATTCAACGCTCGTGTGCTGGAAACAGGATTGGCGGTTGGTCAGGTTGTGAGCACAGGCTCCAGGGTCGGCTCGATGTTTTCGGTCGATAGCCTCGAGATAGCCGTGCCCGTCTCCCTGGAAGAGCTGGCACTTATCGGCGATGCGATCGGCCAGACGGCGTCGATCGTCCGGGAAGGCGCACGCGACGACGTCCTCACCGGGCTGGTCGTGCGAGAGGCGGCCGCGCTAAACGAACAAACTCGTCTCGGAACACTTTATGTCAGTGCTGATAAAACCGAGTCGCTGATTCTTGGTGAGTTCGTCAGCGTGGCGATTGTCGGGCGGGACGCGCCGCAGGCGTACAGGGTGCCGGCCGCTTCACTGACGTCCCGAGACCAGGTCTGGGTCGTCAAGGATGGGCGGCTCGAGGAGCGCCGTGTCGAAGTGCTCGGTACCGACGACAACGTTGCGGTTGTCAGAGCGTTCGATATAGCCGACGGAATCGTGGCAATACCTCCGGCGGATGTTCGCGCCGGCCTCGAGGTCAATGCAAGCCTGGAGCGCAGCCTGGTACCACCCGGCGGCGGCAATGCCGTTGTCGGAAAATAGTCCGACAATACCGTCGGTGCGTCACGCTGACCGGCGTCGCGGCCTTGTCGCGTGGTTCATCGCAAACCCCGTGGCGGCCAACCTGCTGATGGTCCTGTTGCTGGTTGGCGGTGCATTATCCGCCATGAACCTCCGATCCCAGGTATTTCCAACCATTTCCCCGGGCACCGTTGTGGTGACCACGCCGTTTCCGGGTGCCACGCCTGCCGAGGTTGAGGAAGGCATCACGCGGCGCGTCGAAGAAGCCGTGCTGGGAATTGACGGCGTGAAACGCGTAACCTCGTCCGCGTCCGAGAATGTCGGCGTTGTCACGATCGAAACAGCTGATTTTGTCGACCGGCAGCTCGTCAAGGATGACGTGGAGTCAGCTGTTGACCGGCTGAGTGATTTCCCGCCCGAGAACGCGGAAAAGCCGGTCGTCGTTGCGCCCAAACCTACCGGCGGTGTGGTCACGCTCGCCGTTGTCGGTGACGTTGGCGAGGCAGCGCTCCGGCGAGCCGCCGAGCAGATCGAACGCGATCTTCTGAGCCAGCCCGGCATTTCCCTGGTGTCGCTGGAAGGCGCTCGCGACTATGAAATCTCAATCGAGATCAGCGAAGCGACGCTGCGCCGCTATGGTCTGAGTTTCAGTGAGGTGGCGCGGGCGGTGCGTCAGTCGTCCGTTGATCTGGCCGGCGGATCGATCGTCTCCGGCTCGGGTGAGATTCTCCTGCGCACCAACCAGAAGCGCCAGGACGGTGGGGCCTTCGAATCGATCGTGGTGCGAACATTGCCCGACGGTTCGACGATCAGGCTGTCCGATATCGCCATCGTTCGCGACGGATTCGTGCGCGAACAACTATCCAACCAATACAATGGACGTCCCGCCGTCTTTGTTAAGGTGTCACGCGCGGATGCCGAGGATGTTCTCAAAGTTAAAGAGGCGGTTGATGAGTACCTCGCGGACTACGCGGTCCCCGCCGGTATTGCCCTCGTTGAGTTAAGAGACGAGACGCAACTCTTGCGCGAACGCGTCAACCTGCTCCTTCGCAATGGGGCTTTTGGCTTTGCCCTGGTATTCCTGTTCCTCGTCCTGATGCTCGATCTCCGGCTGGCGGTCTGGGTGAGCATGGGAATTGCAACGGCGTTCATGGGCGGCTTCCTGCTCTTCGGCGCGCTCGGCGTGTCGATCACAATGATCTCCTTGTTCGGGCTCATCATCGTGCTCGGCCTGGTGGTCGACGACGCCATAGTCATTGGAGAAAACATCGATGCCGAACGTGAGCGTGGTCTCGAGGGTCACGTCGCAGCCAGCCGCGGCGCGCATGGCGTGCTCGCACCGGTTGTTGTTGGCGTGATGACAACCGTTGCCGCATTTGCGCCACTACTGGTCACCGGTGGTACGTTTGGCGATGTTACGCGGGCGATCCCGATCGTTGTTATCTGTGTCTTGCTCGTGTCGCTGCTTGAGGCGTTCTGCATCCTGCCGTCACATCTGAGTCATGGAGGCGCATGGTCGCGCGGCATGCTCAAGCGTATCCAGGCACGTATTGCCGGCGGGCTTGCCTACGTTCGTGACCGCGGTATCAAACCGGGGGTCGCGTTCGCTGCCCGCTGGCGCTACGCGACGCTTGGACTTGCGGCCGCATTCTTCGTTCTGTGCATGAGCCTGCTTGCGAACGGCCAGGTTCGCTTCATCTTTTTCCCGCAGATCGAGGGCAATTCCATTTCGGCGACACTGACGATGCCCGAGGGGACTCCATTCGAACGCACCGATGCGGCCATTCGGCAAATGACCACGGCGGCTAACAAAGTCGCGGCCGACGCGCGCGATGAAACCGGCGAAGAACTGTTCGTATCGATCACGGCGACGAGCGGCGGGCGCGCTTCCAGCGGTGGTGGTCCTGGCGCGCAAAGCAGTTTCTCCTCGTCTGAGAATATCGGGCAGGTTCGAATCGAACTGACGCCATACGGCGATCGGCAAACTCCGGCCGCAGATATCGAGCGCCGCTGGCGACAGGCGGTTGGCAATATCGAAGGTGCCGAGCGCGTTGGCTTCGCCGCCAGTTTCGTGCGTTTTGGTCCCGACATTGAGTATGAGCTTGCCCACCAGGATGAAGCTCAGCTAATCGCCGCGGCCAACGCGATGAAGGTGAGCCTGGCTGCTGTAGAGGGTGTCACCCAGATAGAGGACAGCTTCGACCTCGGCAAGCGGCAGCTGGTATTTGATGTAACGGCCGCCGGCCAGGCTGCCGGGTTGCGGCCGGCTGACATTGCGGGGCAGGTCCGACAGGCGTTCTTCGGAGAGGAAGTGCAGCGTATCCAGCGTGGTCGCGAGGAAATTCGCGTTTACGTTCGCTATCCGGAGTCAAGCCGCACGAGCCTCGACGCGCTCAACAGCTTCCGCGTGCAGCTGCCCAATGGTGCGAGAGCTCCGCTGTTTACGGTCGCGAGCGTCGAAGAAAGTCGCGCGTACTCTTCGATCAGGCGAGTCGATGGCCGTCGTGTCGTATCCGTAACCGCCGATGTCGACGAGGCAGTAGCGACGCCAAATCTCGCGAACCAGGCTGTAGTGGCTCGGGTGATGCCGGCCCTCGAGCAACAATACCCTGACCTCCGCTGGGTGGCCGCTGGCACGACCCGCGACCAGAACGAGGACCTGGCCGCGATTGGCAGCGCCTTTGTGATAGTACTCCTCGTCATTTTCGCCATGATCGCGACGCAGTTACGTTCGTACCTGCAACCGCTGGCTATTATCGTGTCCATTCCGCTCGGGTTGGCGGGCGCCGTACTGGGCCATCTTGTCCTCGGATTCTCGCTGTCCTTCATCTCCATCTTTGGCATCGTTGCATTGGCAGGTGTGGCGGTTAATGCATCAGTCGTGCTCGTTGATCTTTATAACCAGCACCGCGAAGCTGGTGCCGACCCTGTGGAAGCGGCCGCGTCTTCGGCTGCACGCCGCTTTCGTCCGATCGTTTTGACCACGTTGACGACGGCGCTGGGCCTGGCCCCGCTCCTGCTTGAAACGAGCCCGCAAGCTCAGTTTCTGATTCCGATGGCAGTAAGCCTCGGCTTTGGTATCGTGATCTCCGGATTCATGGTGTTGTTTGTGACACCGGCGGTGGCAGTCATCACGGAGGATTTGAGAATGCTAACGCGGGGCCCCAAAGACACAACGCAATCGTCTTTGCCCGAGAATCACCCTGACGTTGCGCCGGTAACGGACAGTCCCCAATGAGAACCGTCGCCCTCTTTCTCTGCGTGACGCTTGCTTCTCTGACTCACGCGGCGGACGTCTCGGTGCGTGTAAAGGGCGCGCCGGCCGATGGCGTTCTGATTTTCCAGGTGTATGACTCGCCGAATGCCTTTGGTGACTTTCGCGACCCGATCAGAGAGATGAGTGCACCCGTCAGGCCCGAGGGCACATATCGAATAGATGATGTGCCGGCAGGCGACGTGGCGGTGCTGGTTTATCTCGATGAGAACGGTAACAAGCTCATCGATAAAAACTTCATCGGCATCCCCAAAGAACCACTTGGCATTTCGAACAACTATCGGCCAAAAGGCCCTCCGGCCTTCGAGCGTGCGAAGTTCTCTGTTGTCGAAAACGAGTCGCTGGCTATTGATATCGAAATCTACAAGGTCCTCGGTGAACGTGGCCGCCTGGGTGTCGGCGCCGGCGTGATTGGGCGCAGCAGTCCGTACGTTGGCTCAGACTCCAGCGTGTTACAGCCTATTCCGGCTATTACGTACAACGGCGAGCGACTCCAGTGGCTGGGTCCTGACGTGCGGTACGGACTTCTGGGCACGGGTCGTTGGCGCCTTGCAGCTTCCGCATCGTATCGGGTTGGTGTCTATGAAGAAGACGACAGCCCAATACTTGCGGGTCTTGGCGATCGGGATAGTACGCTGATGGCGGGACTGGGTTTTCGCGTGGAGATCCCGGGCGGCGTGAATCTGTTGCTTCGCTACCAGCATGATGTTCTCGACAGGATAGGCGGTGGGTCAGCGACGGCGCGGGTATCGAAAGGTTTCCAGGCGGGATGGTTGCGAATCGCGCCGCAACTGCAGGTTAACTGGCTGAGTAGCGAGCTGACCAACTACGATTTTGGCGTGCCGCCGGGCGCGGCCACGCCTGGTCGCCCGGAATATCGCACCGGCAGTTCAATCAGCTACGAAGCTGGGTTTGGCAGTTTCATAGAGCTGACGGAGGACTGGCGAATTGTCCTGAGTCTCTCCGCCGAGTTTCTGCCGGATGAGATCGTAGCGAGCCCGATCGTCGATGACGACACTGTGATCAAAGGATTCGCCGCGATTGCCTACGTGTTCTGAAGAACAGAAGATCACTTCGTAAACGAAACGTCTCCCTCAAGCACGATGTTCGCACTCGACCGACCGATCAAAATACCGAACGTTCCCGGTGTGACCTGCCATGCCTTCGCCGCGACGTCGTAGTACGCGAATGAGCGACGCTCAAGCTCAATACTTACGCGCGTCGTCTCGCCCGGCTCCAGGAACACTTTCGCAAAGCCTTTCAGTTCTTTTGGCGGGCGCGGCACATCACTGTGTGAGTCGGCCACGTATACCTGCGCAACGTCGGCGCCCGCGCGGCTGCCGGTATTGGCGAGGTCGAAACTAACCACGATGTTGCCGTCATGGGTGCGGTCGGGCGAGATCGACAGTTTGCTGTATTCAAAACTCGTGTAGGAAAGGCCATGCCCGAAGGGGAAGAGCGGTTCGACTCTCTTCGCTTCGAAGCCGCGATAGCCGACAAAGATACCTTCCTTGTAATGAATCTTGAGCGTGCCCGGTTCCGGGTAATAGGCGTCATACGACGGGTTGTCTTCCCAGTGTCGCTCGAAGGTCGCGGGAAGGCGCCCTGACGGGTTCACCGCACCAAACAGAATTTCCGCGATCGCGGTACCGCCTTCCTGGCCCGGGTACCAGGCCTGCAGCAGCGCTGGTACCCGGTCGAGCCAGGCAGTCATGTCCACGGCGCCGCCGGAGGTCATGACCACCACCGTCTGTGGGTTGGCTGCGGTCATGGCATTGATTAGTTCGTCCTGTCCGGAAGGCAACCTGAACGTGCGGTCGGCTCCCTCGGATTCCGTTGAGTCATCAAAGCCCGCGGCAACGACGACAATATCTGCTTGCGCCGCCATGGTCTTTGCGACATCGGATACCCGGTTCCCATGCTGCGAGATCGCAAGTAGCAGGCGATCGCCTGGCCATTTCTGACGACCCCGGTGCTCGAAGACGACCTTGTGGGGCCCGGCTGCGAGTTCCAGCGTTACGTAGTCGACAATGGCCGTATTGAGCGTCCAGCTATCGAAAACCAGGGCATCGTCGATAAACACGCGATAGTAACCGCCGCGGTCACCGGCGGATGCGACCACGACATCAAACGTGCCGTCTTCTGTTGCGGTGTAGTAGCCCGTCCATCGTTCGGAGGCAGTGTCCGGCGGATAAAGCGGACCCATACCTATCCGGGCGCCGGGTTCCACCCGAGTAATTACGGCGTTTCCGGAAAGGTCGTCACTCGCAAAGTACTGCGCGCGCATGCCCGGCATCTTGCCTGCACGGTCGGTTGAAAACGTCGTGTCATTGACCATGTCGGTAAGTGAAGGAATGCCCTGCGTGTGCAGCACATTCGTTTCAGTACCGGCGTTCGCGGCAAGCCCTGCGAGGATGCTGACCGAGGTAAATGGTTCTGTCTTTGAGCTGCCGCCACCACCAACGACTGCGGGGTGTACATTCGGCCCAACGACCAGAATTGTCCTGGTCACCTCGGTGTCGATTGGTAACAGCGCGTCCTCGTTCCTCAGGAGTACCACACCTTCACGGGCACCCTGGAGTGCGGCTCGTCGACCTGCCTCGTTGTAACGCGGAATCGACAGGTCGAGTTGTTCACGATCAAGCCAGCCAAAGCGCTCCGCAACGCGCAGTATGCGTCTCACTTTGTCGTCGAGTGTGGCAAGGCTTACCTCGCCCGATTTCAGGGCGGGCAGCAATGTCTCGCGGTTGAAGTGCGTCGGGTAAGGCATTTCGATATCCAATCCGCCGTTTGCCATGCCGATTGCGTCGTAGGTGGATATCCAGTCCGACATGATCACGCCATCAAAACCCCACTCACCCTTGGCTACGTCGTTGTTGAGATACGCATGCTGCGACATGTAATCGCCGTTGGTCAGGTTGTAGCCGTCCATGATGGCACCGACCCTTCCTTCCTTGACGGCCGCTTCAAATGCGGGCAGGTAAATTTCGCGCAGTGTGCGTTCATCGACAATCGAATCAGTATGATTTCGGTCGAACTCGGAGTTGTTAGCTGCAAAATGTTTGATCGTTGCACTTACGCCCTGGCTTTGTACTCCCTTGATAAAACCAACGGCCATCTTCGCCGCAAGAAAAGGATCCTCACCCAGGTACTCGAAATTTCTGCCGATAATGGGAGCACGATAAATGTTGACGCCGGGTGCCAGCAGGAAGTGCGCACCCTTCGCGCGCGTATCACGGCCGAACTCAACGCCTATTTTTTCGGCCAGGGTGGCATTCCAGGTGGCGGCCAGCGCGATACCGCCGGGGAACGCGGTTGCTGGACCATCATTACGGACGCCCATCGGCCCGTCGATCATTCGCAGTCGAGGTACATCGAGGCGCGGAACACCGCGCAGGTAGAAGAAGTCGACACCAGCGAGGAGGTCTACTTTCTCTTCTGGCGTCATTGCCGCGAGGATCGCGTCGACGCGTTTCTCGGACGCTGAGTGGGATTCCTGTGCCATGACCGGAGATGCTGCCAAAAGCAGAAGCGTGATTGAAACTATTTTTTGAATTATTGTTTGCATGGGGCCGGGTCTATTGTGTTTGAGGTGCCATCATACGAGGGCACTGGTCGCGGGCGCCAGTTCCGTCGGGCTTTTAGGCTCGTCCGTTACAGCGCAGCGGATTACTCTGCTGTGGCCCAGCGGATCGTTGCGCGTAACCCGGTATCCTCCAGCTGCATGTTGACGCCAATGAGGTCGACATGCGGGAATAGCCCGAAGCGTCGATCCCCTGCCTTCCATTCGGGTTGAACCGGCCGCGTTGCGGTACCGAACTGCGAGCTTTCAAGATAGCTGTCGCGCCAGATCCATTCGCCGTTGGCGGGATGAACCGGCATCAGCCCGAAGATTTCGAAGTGCTTCCGAATGGCCTGGTCCACACTGTCGGCAATACCCGCCTCGAGCAACGGGTAGAGGTAGCCCATGCCGTCGACCGCCGCAGCGCGGTAGTCTGTGTACACCTTGGTATGCAGCGCCGGTAATTGTTCCGAAATGCGCGTGAGGTCGAGGGTCAGCTGGGCGCCGTTGAGAGGCACCTCCTGACCCCTGCCGATTGTCACGGCCGTCGTCCACGGCAGGTTGCTCACGGCCAGGTAGTTACCCTGGATCTCGAGGCGCAGGTGAATTTGCACGATGTCCTCGACATTGAGCGTATAAATCCAGGCCTCACGGTCCTGCAGCTTGTGCAATTCGCCGCTGCCGCCCACTTCAGCACGCTTGACGACGGCGTCGGACAGGAACTGGTGTACCGTGTCCGGATCGGCCAGCTCGATCAAGAGCGTTGATGGTTGAGTCGCGAGCGACGCCATTATTGGCAGGAAGGAGGCGAACCCTTCGAGGTTGAGCATTTCTTTCGAAAACGCACCCCAGATGTCGCCGCCGCCCAGCGCCACGATCGGCGTTGAGTCCTGCACGGCCAGGTGCATGCCCGAGCCGATACTGTCGAAAACCTCCGGGTCAACGGACGTATATTCGACCAGCAGGTCCGCAATCTCCTGGGAAAGCTCAACGCGAAGATCGTCGTTGAGGTTCATCGAGAACATCATCGACGGTACTGGCGTTACAGATGGAATACGCAAGTCCTGCCCGGTCTCTCTCGTGACAAGTGCGTCCTTGACCTCGTTGTAAATGCGACTATCCAGCAAGGGCAGGATGAATGACTGCATCTCGTAGTTATTGTTGCCGGCAGCGTCCAGACGAATCGCGATGGGGTCGAAAAACTGGCGCCAGTAGCGGGTGTAGTTCTGGACGAAACGATTGTACGTGTCCGCCTCAGTCTTGGTTATGGCAACAATGCCTGCCTCATCGAGCGGCTTCATTTTGGCAATCGTGCCCCAGGTTGGTGATGACACGATCAGGTCCTCACCTAACGTGTAGTCTCGGTCCTCAAAGTACCGCGGCAGGTAGCCACGATTGATGAGTTGCTGCTTGCTCGGCACATTGCGGTGACCGTCGAGCAGGTAGAGCATGGCGCCCGCAACCAGGATCTCCATTTCGGCCCTTGCCTGTACACGCCGCAACTGTGCGATCTTGACCTCCGGGCTGACCAGGTGGCGAATGAACGGATCGGAGAAGTAGAGATAGGCTTGCGTGGTGTCCCCAATCGCCAGCTGTTGCTGCATGTAGAGAAACTCGGAACTGTTGCCGAGGCTGCCCTTGTCACGCTTTGGACTAAGGGCCAGCATGCGGTCAATCTCGTACCGGCTTGTACCCAGCAGCAGGACATCGCCGCGTAACGTCCAGTAAAGGTCGTTTCCGTTATTTGTGGTGTGTGTTTCGACAATACCATCAGCCGGAACGTCCAATCCCAGCACATCCAGCACGGAGCGGGTTAACGTCGGCGATGTCAGCCTGGCGACAATGCTTATGTCAGCGCCGTCGATAAAGAACAGGTCGCGAGAAACAATGGTGAATTCCGCGATCGCATTCAGGGCTTCGATTTGATCAAGCACAATGCCGGACAGGCCCAGCCGCTCTCCGTACCGTTCACCGAGTTTGTACTCGATGCTCTTCACGGCCAGCGACGACTCGAATCGCATGAACTGACCAACGGCGCCATCCAGCACCTCCCGCAAGGCGCCCACATCACGAAACCAGGCGAAGAAACGATCATCCGGCACGAACTCGGCGAGTTCGACCCGCGTAATCGGTGCTTCACTGTCCTTGAGCATGTCATCGAACGGGTGAGAGCTGACCCGTACCTCAGAGACGTCGTCAACCGAGGTTGTCGCAGTCTCGTTTTGCCCGGCAACCGGATTGCTGATGAGCTCGAGTTGCATGCTTTCGCGGATCGCGGCGCGCCCGCCCATAACGTCCAGGTAACTCGCTTGTCGTACGGCTTCACTGCGCGCTGTTTGCAGATCTTCGTCGGGACGCAGGCCGTAGAGCGCCTCGTGGCGTGCCAGCCAGTTTCTCAGGATCGGCGCGTCCGACTGCAATAGCAGCGGCTTCCAAACGTCGATGCGGCTGCGGGCGTAGGACTCCAGCCGAGCGGCAGCCGCACCACGACTCGCGAGGTCACCAGAGCGCATCGCCTGCACCAATGCCGGAATTGTCTGCGTCTGCGGGCCGATCCGTTCGAGTGCGACCAGCGCCGCTGCGCGCATCTCGGGGTCGGTATTTTCGAGTGCCGCGATCAATGACGGAACCGCGGCCTTTGCCTCGTCCCCGATCAGCCCCAGCGCCTCTGCTGCGCCTGCGCTGCCCGATTCGAGCTCCCTGATAAGCTGCGCAACTCGCGAATCGATATCGGGTGCACCCTCGTGCCACCGCCGAATGCGCAACAAGGCGTTAACTGCCGCGTCGTAGATTCGTGGGTTGCCGTCGGAAACGGCATATATCAGCGCCTCCTCGACAGCCGCGTCACCCGGCGCAATCTTTGCGAGGGCCGAAATGGCGAATTCGCGTACCAGTACAGATTCGCGGGAATCTATCGAAATCTCGATCAGTTTCGCGCTGGCGGGTTGTGCGAGTGCGCCGGCATGACCCAGTGCTTCGGCCGCGGACATTCGTACGTTCACGGATTGGTCTTCGAGCGCCGTAGTCAAAGTCGCAATAACCGAGTCGTCACGATTAGCTATTTGCGCGAGTGCCATCGCGGCGTAGCCGCGCGCGATATCGGGCGCTTGGTCTTCGAGCAGGGCCTCGCTGAGCCGGGGTGCCGCAGCCGGCCCTATACGACCCAGCGTGTCGACCACGGCTTGCAGGAATATCGGATTGCCATTCTGCAGTGCGCGCACTAGATTGGGCACGGCCTTTTTGCCCATGCGCACCAGAGCACCGGACGCCGCGTCGCGCACGCTGTCATCGTCGTCGCCGAGAACACGAATCAGGTCGGTGACGGACGCTTTTGAGCGCGGGCCGAGTTGCCCAAGCGAAACCGCCGCCGCTGCCCGAACAGCCGGGTCGGGGTCGCTAAGCCTGCCGTTGAGATCGAAAGCGCTCTTGGCGGCGCGACGGCCCAGGTTGCCAAGAGAAGCCGATGCGGCTGCGCGCACGCGGGCATCATCATGATCAAGGAGTGCAGTCAGGTTGCCGGTTGCTTTCGAAGCACGCGTCCCCATCTGCCCTGCCGCCCTGGCCGCTGCGGCAACCACGCTCGGATCCATGTCGTCGAATGCCTCAACCAGTGCCGGTATGGCGGTGCGCGCTTTTTCGCCGATGTGACCAAGGGCATCGGCGGCCGATCGGCGAACACGGGAATCGGGGTCCTTGAGCGCTGTCGTCAGCACGCCAACAACGGCCTTGTCGGTCGATCCGGAGGCACCTAGTGACTCCGCCGCAGCTCTTCGGACCTGCCAGTCACGATCGGACAAGCCGGCTATTGACCGGTCCACGTCGGCCAGTGCGGCCGACGCCAGCATGATGGCCAGCCATGTGACAAAGAGGCTCTTATTCTTGGATTTCGACATGATTTACTCCATCAATGCCATGCCTACTATATTAGTAGGTGTTTGCGACAGTATTCCGCAGTTCAAGTCTGTTTGCTGTGGGGCGTAGAAACCCGATGAAAAGGTGAGGGATTAGTGATTATCGCAATGCAGCGCGCGGTGGCACGGTATCGGCCGTAAATCAACGGGCGGGGTTAGTGAACTGCAGGAAACCGTCCTCCAGTGCGCCCTTGCCAATGGTCTTCTTGTCCAGCACATAGTTTTGCGTATTGACCCAGGGCGGCTGATCTCCCTGTTTCGGCAGGAGGTGGGACTTTCGCTGGATATAGCCGGATGAAAAACCGTCGATCCAGTTTTTGCCGGCCATATCCCGGTCGCAGTCCCGCAAGCGCGGCGTGCACTGGCGCATACCCGTAGCGGTCATGTGATTGAGCAGGCGGCAGGAGAACTCGGCGGTGAGGTCGGCTTTCAGCGTCCATGACGCGTTGATGTAGCCGAATGTCGAAACCAGGTTCGGCACATCGGAGAACATCATCGACTTGTACGAAAAGGTCGCGGCGATGTCCACCGGTTGATCGTCCACGCTGATCTGCACATCGCCAAGTACACATAGATCGAGGCCGGTCGCGGTAACGATGATGTCAGCCTCAAGCTCTTGCCCTGATTCGAGGCGAATGCCGTTCTCTGTGAACTCGGTGATGGAGTCGGTGACCACAGATGCACGACCGTCGCGGATGGCGTGGAAAAAATCGCCATTTGGCACGAGGCAGAGGCGTTGGTCCCAGGGGTCGTAGTGCGGTACGAAGTGTTTGTCGAAGTCGACGCCTTTACCCAACTCTTTGCGCGCCATCTTTGACAGCTTCTTGCGTATTCTTTGTGGCGCTGTCTGCGACTGCCAGTAGATCCAGCGCTGGAACTGAATGTTTTTCCAGCGAGTGATCGCATAGGCCGTCTTTTCCGGCAGCAGCCATTGCAACAGCCTGGCTTTCCAGTCGGTGTCTGGTCCCGTGGCCATATAGGTGGGTGAGCGCTGCAGCATGACAACGTGCTCTGCTTTCTTGGCCATCTCCGGAACCAGCGTTACTGCGGTCGCGCCCGAACCGATGATCACGACTTGTTTGCCGTTGTAAGCGTAGCCCTCAGGCCAGTGTTGTGGATGTACGGTCTCGCCCCGGAAGCGGTCGTGCCCCTTGAACTCGGGCAGGTATCCCTGCTCGTAGTTATAGTAGCCGCAGCACATCAGAAGAAAATTGCAGCGAATCGTGCTGATCTCCTCGGTGACTGTATTTTGCGCCGCAACGGTCCAGGCGGCGTCTTCGCTGGACCATTTCGCCGACGTCACCCTGTGTTGATGGCGGATATTCCGGTCGATATCTGCCTCGGACGCGGTTTCCCTGATGTATTGCAGGATCGACGGACCGTCCGCAATGGCCTTGCCTTCCTTCCATGGCCTGAAGTTGTAGCCGAGCGTGTACATGTCGCTGTCCGAACGAATCCCCGGATAGCGAAACAGGTCCCAGGTGCCGCCCACTGCTTCCCGTCCCTCCAGGATCAGGTAGCTCTTGTCGGGGCACTTGTCCTGCAGGTGCCAGGCAGCGCCGATGCCGGACAGGCCGGCACCGACGATCACGACATCAAAAAACTCCTGGGTCATAACCGCCAGCATCCCACAATGAAGTAAGATCGCACACTGTTTTCTATGACCATGATCCATGACCAATGCAGCTAACAAGACCGTCCTGATCACCGGAGCCGGTGGCGGCTTCGGCCGACACCTGGTACGCCAGTTTCGCGCCGCTGGAGCCCAACTGATACTGACGGATGTTACCGCTCGAGCATTGCACGAGGCTGTTGATGATGCCGGCGACGACCTAATCGCCTCGGTTGCCGCCGACCTGGCAGTGGAGGAGGGATGCAATGCGGTTGCTGACACCTGTGCATCGCAAGGTGTGGCACCGGATATTCTGGTCAACAACGCGGGCATTGGAGTCGCCGGGCGGCTCGACAAGATCCCGCGGAAACACTGGGAAAGCCTCATGCAGCTCAACCTGCTGGCGCCGATGAGGCTCTGTAACCTGTTTCTTCCCGGCATGCTCGAGCGCGGCAATGGCCATATCGTTAACGTATCGTCCCTCGCCGGGTGGCTCGGCTCCAGGGGGTTGTCCGCCTACTGTGCGTCGAAGTTCGCCTTACGTGGATTCGGTGTATCGCTGGCTGCTGACCTGGAGGACACCGGCGTTCACGTGACCAACATCTATCCCTGTTTCAGCAAGACGGCAATCCTCGACTCGCCACAGTTTGGCTACGAGAACCGACGCACGGTACCCGAGAATCTGATCTCGGAGCCCTCGGAGGTCGTTGCGCGGATGATAGATGGTGTCCGCCGCAATCGGCTTCATGTGTTTCCGGACAAGTATTCGCGCAGTATTTACTACGTCACCCGATTCGCACCCTGGCTGTTGCCACTGCTTGATCGTCGGCTGCACGCCCAGTCGATCATTGCGGATAAGAAAGCGGACTGAAACTGTACTTCGGCGAGGAAGTTGCCACTGGACGGAACGAAACTGTGTTAATTCAGCTCAGGCCTGGAAGAATTTATTGGCTGAACCTGGCGTATTCCGGAACTCGGGCGGCAAGGTAGTCAATCCACTTGCCTTCCTCAAGGTAAAAAGCCTGCATCTCGGGGTGAACGACCAGATGGTGGTTCATTACGTACAGAGCCGCGATCGAGTCGGTGCCGTACCAGCTCGGGTGCTCTCCTTTATGCTGCAGTGCACGACGGACCGCCGCATCCGTATCAACGACAGAGTAAGCGTAGAACGGACCACCACTCATATGCGAGAACAACCCATCATCGTCATTGTCGCCGAGCAGTAATCGTAATCTGCTTACGTCGTCTGCATTGCCCAACGCAACGTGTGCGATGCTCATAGGGAATTCTGCAATGGAAACGAAGCCGCCGTCCGAATCGTCAAGCCTGGTGTGCGCATTGAGCATACGATGTGCCGCAGCCTCGACCTCGCCTTTGTCTTGAGCGAGTTTCGCGATTGCGATAGAAGATGCTTCGGACCACAGATACCAAAATAAAACCTGGTCGCTCGCGTCATCAGGTAACGTCACCGGAGCGTGCCTGAACGCACTGATCGGGTCACCCCGCATCTGCATGAGTCGGAACTCAAAGAGCCTTAATCGAAGTTCGATAAACTTCGGGTCCACGTCGACAGCATTCCTGGACCGCTGCCTGAGCGAGGCAAGATTTTCTTTGTAATCATCTATGATTGATTCGTCGGCGGTTTGCAGGAAAAGAGTGAAAGTGTTTTCCAATGTAGCGAGGGGGTGTACTTCGCTGAGGCCCTCGATTTCAGCTTTTTCCGGCGCGAGCTGAGTCAGGCGATCGAACAGCAGGGTAGTCATTTCCTGGTCGCCGATTAATCGAAAATGGCTCAACGCGCTATCGACGATACGAGCATGCAGCGGGTCGAGTTCGAGTGCGCGTTCAAACGCCGGTGTCGCTGCGTCATATTCTTCAATGAGGCGATGCCACCATCCAAGTACAAGCCAGGCTATTGCGTTATTGGGTTCGATTTCGAGCGCGCGATCGATGAAAATTTTTCGCTCAATTTGATACTTTGCGCTTTCCTGTTCCAGCACGAAGTTGCTGGCCTGAGCCAGCAATGTCATGACGTTTTCAGGATCGAGGGAAATGGCCTTTTCCAGCGCTCGCTGAGCTGCGCGTTGAATTTCCTCAAAGCTGGCGTCACGCTCGGATTGAGTCTCGCCGAACCATTTTTGTTGAATGATGTTGCGAGAGCTGTGATCGAGTATTTCATTCAATTGAGCCCACGCCTCAACAAATTTCGGATCTGTAGAAACGGCGCCTTCAAGTAATTCTCGCTGTCGTAGTAAAGCGCTCTCTGATTCCGGCTCACTGCGACTGATACTCATTGCCTTCATGTAAAGGTCATAGGCTTTGACGCTTTGTGTAGGCATGTCATCGAGTGTGCCAATTGTGTCTGGCTGTATTTCAAGGTGCAGAGAGTTGGTAATCGCTGCAGCGATCTCGCTTTGTACTGCGAATACATCGACAAGTTCGCGGTCATAGTTGCTGGCCCAAAGGTGGGTATCGCTCGCGGCGTCAATCAGCTGTACGGTAACCCGCACATGATTATTAACTCGTCGTACGGACCCCTCGACGATAAAACGCACACCCAGATCCCGACCTATATTCTTGAGAGACAAGTCTGAATCCAGGTACCGCAATGCCGTTGTTCTGGAGATGACTCGCAGGTCAGCAATGCGTGACAGGTTTGTCAGTATTTCTTCATGCACGCCACCGGCAAAATAGGCATTGTCGGCATCCGCACTCATATTAATAAGTGGCAGCACGGCTATCGATGATGCCTCTGTTGCGGCGGTATCGCTGCCGTTCGTTTCCGCAGGTCTGTCGTTGCTCAATGGGGTGATGTCAGCTTCGTCACTGATAGAACCCCAAGCTATAAGGGCAATCGTAATTGTCAGCAGAACGACGAGCGCAACATCCAGCTTCCGTCCGCTCGCACGGCTCGATACGGAGTCAGCGGCGTCGATTTCGCGTCGAATGCCGTCCGGTGTGAGCTCGAATGCCCAGGCGAAGAACAGGGCGAACGGAAACCCGATAATGCCCAGCCAGGTGACCAGGCTCAGCGTCCAGGGCGGTAAATTCAACGCCGGAGACACTGTGTCGGTTACCTGGATGACAACCCAGCCAAGCAGAAAGTAAGCGGCGCCGACTCGAAATACGTTCCGTCGCTTGAGTTCGTCGATCAGTCTCATGTGTCTCTGGAATGGCCGTGGCAATGACAAAGCTTATCGCGAAATCCGGTCGAATTGGGCTTTTAACCCAATAGATCATTTTCCTATATATGGATGCACATCAGACCGGCAGGCAGAGTGAGCGATGAATCAAAAGGCAAATATCACAAATAACTCGGCGGGCCGAATAATCACGTTCGTGATTCTAATCTCTATCGGCTATGCGATTGTCCGTTACCACATCTTCGGACCGGTCCCGTGGAAAGACTTTCCGTTCTTTATACTTAAATAAAGGAATTTCGCTTGCTGCCTTTATTCTTCTGGCGTGCAACTTCGGATTCGGGCCACTTAATAACCTAGGTGTTAGTGTCCCGACGGGGTGGCTCAACGCTCGCAAGGCTCTGGGTATGACCGGCTTTTTGCTGGTTTTAATTCACGCGCTCATGAGCTTTGTGCTGTTCTCGCCTGGCACATACGGAAAATTCTTCGAAACCGATGGCACGCTGACCTTGCTGGGCGGCTTAAGCATGCTCGGTGGCGTCCTTGCTTTCGTGGTTCTGTGGGGCTACAACACGAGCTTCCAGACCTTCTTGCGGGAAGACAAAGCGTTCATTCAGTTCATCACCTCAAGAACATTTCTGCTTTGGGCCATGCTTTTGGGCGCGTCGCATGTGTTCTTCATGGGTTATGAAGGATGGCTGAGTCCCGCGGGCTGGCACGGTGGTATCCTTCCCGTGAGTCTCGTGGCATTCGCATTTCTTGCAATTGTATATATAGTTAATCTACTGGGCCGAAAATAATAAAGCATCGAAATGCCCGTTAACTTGGGAGAGTTTTAAGATGAGCGATAATAAATTTGCGTATCTGAGTTTAATAATTTTCGTGCTGTCGCTATCAGCACCCGCCAGTTTTGCGCAGATGCCGCCGCCGACAGAAGACGATGCGCACGCGTTTCCCGCGCAGGATCATTATTCCCCCTACGCTGGGCGTGGCTTTCCTACCAATGTTTACTGGGGCGACACGCACCTGCATACCGGTATGTCGATGGACGCCGGCGCATTTGGTGCGCGGCTCTTGCCGGAGGACGCGCATCGTTTCGCGCGCGGTGAGGAAATCACCTCGTCAACCGGAAAGCAGGTCAAGCTCTCACGACCGCTTGATTTTCTCGTTGTCGCCGATCATTCGGACAACATGGGTTTCTTCCCGCGTCTGGCGGCCGGCGATCCGAAAATGCTTGCAGATCCAACCGGAAGAAAGTGGTACGACATGATCCAGGCTGGTGGTCAGGAGGGAGTGAAAGCTGCTGTTGAGATCATACAAAGTCTTACGATGAACACCATGCCGGAAGCGCTTGCAGTTCTGCCGGGCTCGGACGTCTACAGGGCGGCCTGGGAGGTCTCACTCGATGCGGCCGAGAAATACAACGAGCCCGGTCGTTACACAGCACTCCACGGTTACGAGTGGACTTCGACCGAAAACGGGATAAACCGGCACCGTGTTGTCATCTATCGCGATGATGCCGACAAGGCGAGCATTCTCGTTCCCTACTCAACCGTGCGACCGCTGGGTAGCCCGGATGAACGCGATTTGTGGAAGTGGATGAGCTTCTACGAAGACAAGACCGGCGGACGTGTCCTGGCGATCGCGCATAACGGTAATCTCAGCAACGGTACAATGTTTCCTGTCGCCGATACATTCACCGGTAAACGATACGATCGTGCCTGGGCAGAGGAACGCATCAAGTGGGAGCCGCTCTACGAGATCACACAGATCAAGGGAGATGGCGAGACTCACCCGTTCCTGTCGCCTAACGATGAGTTTGCAGACTACGAAACCTGGGACCAGGGTAATCTGGACCTCACCGAATTCAAGACGAATGAGATGTTGCCGCACGAATACGGCCGTTCTGCCTTGGGCGTTGGCCTGGAGCTCGAAAAAAAGCTTGGCGTGAATCCATACAAATTTGGATTTATTGGGTCAACGGACAGTCACACTGGTCTCGCGACCGCTCAAGAGGACAATTTTTTCGGTAAGCACTCTGGCGCGGAACCGAATGCCAAGCGTGTCGAACACCCGATGGCAAAAGTCGGGGATGCCGAGTACACCGGTTGGTCGATGGTTGCATCGGGTCTCGCTGCAGTCTGGGCCCGTGAGAACACTCGCGAAGCCTTGTTCGACGCCATGATGAATAAAGAGACGTATGGCACAACCGGTTCACGCATGCTGGTCCGATTCTTCGGCGGCTGGGACTTCACTGAAGAAGACGCGCAGAATCGTTTGCCGGCTGATATCGGTTACACCAAAGGTGTGCCGATGGGCGGTGACCTCACAAATGGCCCGGCCGGGAAGTCTCCGAGTTTTCTGGTCGCCGCGTTACGCGACCCGTATTCAGGCAATCTCGACCGCATTCAGATCGTGAAAGTCTGGCTCGACAAACGTGGCAAGCGTCAGGAAAAAGTGTTCGATGCTGTCTGGTCTGGAGATCGGCAGCCCGGCGCCGACGGCAAGCTGCCATTGGTCGGTAACACTGTCGACGTGGCAAACGCCACCTGGACTAATACGATCGGCGCATCGGAATTAATTGGCGTCTGGACGGATCCGGAATTTGATGCAGCGGTAAGCGCGTCTTACTACGCACGCGTCATGGAGATTCCGACACCGCGCTGGACGGCTTACGAAGCCAAGCGTTTCGGTATCGACATGAAAGATGAAATTCCTATGGTGACAACTGAACGCGCATACACTTCACCAATCTGGTATACGCCAGGTAAATAGTGAAAAAATTAGTAGGTGAACCCCTGGTCCACTTTGCGTTGATTGGGGCGGCCCTGTTCGTGCTGTACGGACTGGTGAACGACGATGGCCTGGCTGGCACTGACAATGAAATAATGGTCAGTGCTGGCCGCATCGAACAACTGGTTAGCATCTTTCAAAAAACCTGGCAGCGACCACCGACCGTCGACGAACTCAAGAGCCTGATTGACGATTTCGTGTTGGAAGAGGTCTATTACCGCCAAGCCATCGCAATGGGCATCGATCGCAATGACGCTGTCATTCGGCGCCGCCTGCGACAGAAACTTGAATTTCTGACGGATGATATGGCCGCAGCATTATCGCCAACCGATGCGGACCTTGCGGCGCACATTGCAGCGAACCCACAAGCGTTCAAAACGGATACGACCTACACGTTTTCGCAGGTCTTTGTCGATCCAAACCGGACCGGTGACGACCGGCTTGTCTCCGACACGCTTACTCAACTCCGTAACGGCGACTTGAGTCCACAAGGGTATGGCCTGCTCCCGGCCTACTTTGAATTCGCGCCGGCACAGACTATCGACGGAACATTTGGAGCCGGCTTTTCGCAAAGTCTCGACAAATTGGAAACCGGACAGTGGACCGGACCGGTCGAATCCGGGTTTGGCGTTCACCTGATCCTGCTGCAGGAACGCGTGCCAGGTTTCGTCCCCGAACTCGCCGACATTCGACCGATTGTTGAACGCGAATGGGCTAATGAAAAGCGGACTGAAACTCGCCAGACGATTAATGAGAAATTGCTTACCGACTACGATGTAGTTATCGAATGGCCTGCCGGATAGGTAACGTTCGCGCCTTGCTTCTAGCGGCAGTCGCCTTGCTGCCGCTGACCACTAATGCACATGAGATGCGTCCGGGCTATCTCGAAATTCGCGAAACGGCCGTCGATACTTACGAGGTTCTTTGGAAGGTTCCCGCGCAGGGCGACAACAGGCGCATGAGCATTTACCTGCGTTTCGACGATGACGTCAGTTTGATCACTGAGCCAGTAGCGGCGTTTGTGGGTAACACGCACATACAGCGGATGAAAATCGAGCGGGATGGCGGGCTCACGGGATCTACCGTAGTTATCGACGGACTCGCCGCGAGCCTTACAGACGTCCTGATGCGACTTGAGCGTATCGATGGAACCGATATCACGCATCGCATGACCCCGGACGACCCCAGCTACGTCTTCGAGGCGGACCCAAGCGCCTGGCAGGTTGCCTGGACCTATATGGCACTTGGCGTCGAACATATCTTGTCCGGTGTCGATCACCTGTTGTTCGTCCTCGCATTGCTGATGGTCGTCGTTGGATGGCGACGACTGGTCGGCACGGTAACGGCCTTCACAGTGGCACACAGCATTACGCTCGCGCTGGCCGCACTTGGGTTCGTGCGCGCTCCGGGACCACCCGTTGAGGCAATCATCGCACTGAGTATTGTTTTTGTGGCTGCGGAGATCATCCGTGGTCGCCAGGGCCATCCTGGGCTTACTGCACGATTGCCGTGGATAGTCGCGTTCTCTTTTGGCCTGCTACACGGCTTCGGTTTTGCCGGAGCGCTGAGCGAGATCGGATTGCCGCAGTCTTCAATTCCTCTCGCACTCTTTACGTTCAACGTTGGTGTGGAAATCGGGCAGCTGATGTTCATCGCGGCGATTCTGCTCCTTTACGGGTTGGGCAAACGGTTTCGACCGGTGCCGCCGGAATGGGCGTGGAGGATCCCAAGCTACGCGATCGGTGGAATTGCCGCTTTCTGGGTGTTTGAACGAATCGCCGGGTTCTGGACGTAGCCCCCGTTTGGCCCCGGGACACATGGACGATTGAGCGAATTGCGGACATGGTATTTCGGGTGTCGATGTCCGCGTCGCGATGGCTTAGACTGGGTTCTTCGCAAACAACCAGGTGACTGGCGAGGAACGCTCAAACATTGCTCCGGTTCACCAGGACTCAATGACGAAATACAGTGTGCTGTTTAAAGATGTCGCCGAAATCTCCGACAATGATCGCGCCGATATAGCCAGGCTTTATCTTTCCTACTTTGATGGAAGTGATGAGGCGCAGGTTTTTTCGGATCTCGATGAGAAGACGGAGGTTCTCCTGCTGTATTTCGAAGACACGCTTGTCGGGTTTACCACTCTGCAGATATACGACTTCGAGTGGCAGGCCTCAGTCGTCCGGATCCTCTACTCGGGCGACACTGTTGTGCACCATGAGCATTGGGGGCAGCAGGCCCTGGCCTTTGCGTGGATCGCAAATCTCGCCAAGCTAAGGCGCGAGCGGCCCGACGTGGCCCTTTACTGGTTTGTCATTCTCAAAGGTCATCGAACCTACAAATTTCTGCCCGCTTTCAGTCAGTCGTTTTACCCACATTGGTCCATCGACCGCTCGGACTTGAAGCCACTGGCGGACGCGCTCGCACTTCAGAAGTTCGGTGATGCCTACTCTCCCTCCACGGGAATCGTAGAATTTTCAGAATCAAAGGGCCACCTGAACCCGGCGTTCGCGGAGCCCACGCAACAAGAGAAAAACAAGGAGGCTGTGCGGTTTTTCCTGGAACGTAATCCCGGCTATATCCTGGGGCATGAGCTCGTTTGTCTTTGCGAAATTACCGAAGACAACATGCGGCCACTGACCAAGCGAATCTTCTCGCGGAGTAACGAGTGAGCACTGCGCTGCAGAGTCTCGCCAAGCTGGGAGCAGGCTTCGAGCATGGTGGCGACACGGCAGAACGACAGCAAAGTTGGTTGTACGACTGCTTGCACCGGAACCGTAACACCGACTACGGCACGCACTATCGATTCGACATGATTCGTTCGGTCGAGAATTTCCGCGAGCAGGTGCCGATCGTTTCTTACGAGGACGTCGAGCCCTTCATCGTGCGAATGTCAAACGGTGAGGCGGATGTCCTTTTAGCTGGGCAACCGATCGCCTTCGAGCGCACCGGCGGGAGTACACGGGGCAGCAAACTGTTCCCCTATTCTTCGCATAGCCTCGAAGATTTCCAGGCCGCATTACTGCCATGGCTCAGTGGCAGCATCCGGCAATTTGGTATCGCGACTGGCACGGCCTATTTTTCCATCAGTCCCGCGACGAGAAAAGCGGAGGTAACCAAAGGCGGCGTATCCATCGGACTGCCCGACGGCGCTTACCTGGGCGCCAATGCGCTTGCCGAGTTCATACAAATTTCTGCCGTCCCGGCCTGGGTCGGAAGCCTGAGTGATGTTGCGGAGTGGCAGAGTGCAACACTGTACTGGCTACTGCGACGGGCCGACCTGGCGCTCATCTCCGTGTGGAGCCCGACGTTTATGCTAACGCTCCTCGATGCGCTTGACGTGCGATACGAGGAGCTTGCCAGCCTGTTGCAAGACGGCGCAGTAGTGTCGGGGCACACGCTCTCTCCCGACTGTGCCGCGCTTGCACGCCTGCAAGCATTCAAATCCAACGAAGATGCCAGCCGTCTGTGGCCGAACCTGAAGCTGGTAAGTTGCTGGGCTGACGCATCGTCTCAACCCTTCTTTGAGCAACTCAGTCAGCGCCTCGCACATGCGAGCTTTCAGGGCAAAGGCTTGTTGTCAACCGAGGGCGTCGTTACGGTACCTGATAGTGTCGGCCGGCCAGTCCTGGCGCCGGACAGCGGTTTCTTCGAATTTCTGTCCGATAGTGGTGACATATGTTCTGGCCATGAAGTGATAGCCGGGACACAGTACGAGGTGGTTATGACAACATCCGGCGGACTGTATCGTTACCAGACCGGCGACAGTGTTGTCTGCGAGGGGTTTGCTGACACACTGCCGATTCTTCGCTTTTCAGGGCGACAGGGATTGACCTGTGACATTGTGGGCGAGAAATTGCATGAGAGCTTTGTTCTATCGTGTCTGAAAGACGTCCCTGGTTTTCGCACGCTCGTACCGGTGCTTACGCCAAGGTCTGGATACACGCTGGTCGTGGACAATCAAGAGCAGCATGAATCAAGCACGTTGATTGATTTGGTCGAGTCGCGCCTGTTCAGGAACCCCCAGTACGCCTATGCGCGCCGTATCGGGCAACTGGAGAAGCTGTCACTATGTGAAGCATCTCAGCCGCTGGAAAAATATATGGGACGCCTCGTACGCGGCGGTACACGTCTGGGAGACCTTAAAGTGGCCGCGCTTTGCCCAGAAACAGACTGGCTCGAAACGTTTTCCGGGACGGCGATATGAAAATCGTACTGATATCACCCAAGGGCCCGTTGTACCGGCACAAGGGCGGGATATTCAAGAAGTCGCTGCGCTATCAACCGCTGACATTGACCACTCTGGCAGCGCTCATTCCCAATGAACTGAATGCCGTCGTCGAGCTCGTCGATGAGGGGATCGAGGAGATCCCTGAAGACCTCGAAGCCGACCTGATCGGCATGACCGTGATCACCGGCACGGCCAAGCGAAGTTACGAGCTGGCGAAGCGGTATCGGAAGCGGGGCATTCCGGTTGTTCTGGGCGGGCCGCACGTCACCTTGCTGCCGGATGAAGCGATGCAGCATGCCGACTCAGTCTGCATTGGCTACGCTGACGACAGCTGGCCGCAATTGTTGCGCGACTTTGATCGCGGCCAGTTGCAACCCGTCTACCGCCAGGGTCCAAACCTGTCGCTGGCAAACTCCCCGTTCCCGCGGCGTGAACTCTTCGACAGCAAGCACTTCCTGACGCAGGCGGTGTTCGAGGCCACTCGATCATGTGCCCACGATTGCGAATTCTGCGTCGCGCCGTCGGCGTGGGGACGGAAACAATTACAAAGGCCCGTGGACTGGATTATCGAGGATATCCGGCGCGTGGGCGAAAAGAAGATTTTGTTCATCGACCTCAACCTGGTTTCCGACACGAAGTACGCCAAGGCATTATTCACGGCCCTGATTCCGCTGGGTGTCAGCTGGTTCGGTCTGTCCACGGTGATTATCGGCCATGACCCGGAACTCATGGAGCTGATGGCGAAAAGCGGATGTCGCGGATTGCTGCTCGGCCTTGAAACCGTGTCGGGAGCAAACCTCAAGAACATCAAGAAGCCGTTCAATGCCTCGGTGGACTATAAGGCGCTGATTGCTGAGCTCCACCGGCTGGGTATTGCTGTGCAGGGGTGCTTCGTATTCGGGCTCGATCACGATACGCCCGACGTCTTCGAGGCGACGGCGGAATTCGCCATTGATGCGGGTATAGACCTGCCGCGATTCTCTGTCCTCACGCCGTTTCCGGGCACGCCGCTCTACAAGCGTCTCGAGGCTGAGAATCGAATCATCAGCCGGGACTGGGAGTATTACGATGGACAGCATGTCGTCTTTCAACCCCAACACATGAGCGTCGAGCAGCTGTCGCAAGGCCATGAATATGCGTGGAAAAAAGTCTACCGGTGGTCGTCGATGGGCAAGCGGCTCTGGAATGCGAAAAACTTTCAGCCGTTGGCCTTCACGGTAAACCTGGGCTATCGATTCTATGCACACAACCTGAGCAGATTCTATAACTGCGACTGGCCGATCGATTCTATGGCACACAAGCTCGCAGCGCCGATCACGCAGACTAATCCCGAGCCGACGGTCGCGGTTGAGTCCAGGAACAAGGCACCATGCGGCTGACCATCATTCATCCGGCCATCGGCCATCGGATCGGGGAGCGCTATATTCGTTCCTGGCAGATGGAGCCATTACCCGCTGCTGCGATCGCGGGGCTGACGCCCGATGACGTCGAGATTCGCTTTTACGACGATCGGATGGAGAAAATTCCTTACGACGAGGCCACCGACGCCGTGGCAATCTCGCTCGAAACCTACACAGCCAAGCGGGTCTACCAGATTGCCAGCGAGTACCGGAAACGGAATGTGCCGGTCATCGTCGGCGGTTTCCATGCGAGTCTCATGCCGGAAGAGGCGGAACGTTATGCAGATGCGGTCATCGTCGGCGAGGCTGAACCGGTCTGGGCGACGGTTATCGACGACCTGCGTCACGGGACATTACGACAACGCTACACTGGCTTTGAGCGACCGCAGCTGGACAAGATACGGCCGGACCGACGTATCTTTCACGGCAAACGCTATTTGCCGATCGGGCTCGTCGAAACGGGTCGTGGTTGTCGTTTCCCCTGCGAATTCTGCGCTATCCAGGTGTTCTTCGACCGCACCCATCGCAGCCGACCCATCGACAACATCCTTGCCGAGCTGCAGTCCCTGAAGCGAAGTCGAAAGGTGTTCTTCTTCGTCGACGATAACTTTGCGGGAAACATCAAGGCCGCGAAGCCGCTGCTGCAGGCGTTGGCGCCGATGAACATTCGCTGGATTACCCAAATGAGCATCAACGCGGCGCACGACGAGGAGTTTCTGCAGTTACTTTCGAATAGCGGATGCAAGGGCGTTCTTATCGGTTTCGAGTCACTTGACCCGGAGACCCTGCGCAGCATGAAAAAGCGGTTCAACACCATGCGCGGTGGTTACGCAGTCGCCCTCAAGAACTTGCGGCGCTACAACATCCGCGTGTACGGCACCTTCGTGTTCGGCTACCAGAACGACACACCGGAGACATTCGATAGCACGGTCGAGTTTGCCATTGAGCAACGCCTGTATATTGCAGCGTTCAATCATCTGACCCCGTTTCCGGGGACAGCGCTGTATCGCAGGCTGAAAGACGAAAACCGGCTGCGATTTGATGCCTGGTGGCTCGACGACGAGTATCGTTACAATGACGTGCCGTTCAATCCCGAGCGACTCAATCATGACGACGTAACGCGACTTTGCGTCGAAAGCCGCCGCAAATTCTATTCCTGGGGAAGCATCCTGCGGCGTGGCTTCGAAAAAACCAATCGCAGCGATGGGTTCATGTTCCGTAATTTTTTTCCCATCAACCAGATGCACCGGGCGGATGTGAGTAATCGGAACGGATATCCGCTTGGCGATGAAAACTGGCAGGGCTCGCTTGTAGAGGCTAAGCGTTGATGTCGCTGACTCTTCGCCAGAGCGAAACACCGGGGAGCTTCTCCGCCGCCGGCGTTACGTATCGACTGGCCGTTCCGAACGATGACCGTACTATTCGCGACTTGCTGCGAAAAAATGACATGGACTCCTGGGCACGCATGTCAATCGAGCGGGAGCCGTCGTTTTTTCACGGTGAAAACCTGGTGGGCCAGTCATCAGCAGTCATCGCATACATGACGGATGCGCCGGAGCAAGTGATCGGGACCTACGCCATGGCTGAACAACAAACTCACGTGAACGGCCGGCCGATGGACACCGCGTATCTCGGTGCGCTCCGTGTCAATCCCGAGTATCGGCACAAGATCCGGTTTCTCAAGAACGGTTTTGCCTCCGTGCGGGCACTATCCGGGATTGACCGCCTGACGACGTTTACCAGCGTGGCAATTGAGAATTCTGTGGCGCGGAGGCTGCTCGAGGCGAATCTTCGTGGCATGCCTCGTTATACCCCCGTCGGTGATTTTGACAGCATGGGTATTTCTACTCGCCAGGGAGAACCCGTTGAGCTACTGCAGCCAGCCGTGCCGGGCGATATACCCTCGCTGGTGGAGTTCTTTAATGCATCAGCGGCATCCTATCAATTTTCGCCCGTGCTATCGCGGCAGTGGCTCGCGAGCCTGACGGGATCGTTCGGGTTACGACTCGATGACTTCTGGCTACTCAAGAACGGTCAGGATGTGTGCGGCTGTATTGCGATCTGGGACCAGCGGTCATTCAAGCAAATTGTGTCCCGAGGCTATCGCTTCCCTCTCAACCTGCTGCGGGGAAGCTATAATTTGTATGCCCGGCTCACTGGTCGGCTGGCACTGCCACGCCCGGGTAAACAACTGGAGCAGGTATTCCTGTCTTTTTTTGCGCTGGGCAAGCAGGCCGGTGACAGCGCCAACGCCGTGGTGAGAGAGGCTTTGACGATTGCCCGTCGCAAGGGCGCACAGGTCGGCACACTCGGACTATCGGCACAAAATCCACTCGGCCATCGCCTGCGGCAAAGTCTCCGCGCCAATGTCTACCGGAGCTGTATTGAGACGGTCCATTGGGCGGATGGCGCGGAGCCGGCGCTTGATACCCGCTCGCCACAACCGGAGGTCGGCCTGTTATGAAGTTGCAACGGTTAACCCTGCTGCGTCCCAACATGGGTGATTACCGATCAACCGACGGGCTACCACCGTTATCGTTGGCGATTCTTGCTGCGCGGACTCCCAAAGATGTCGAAGTCACCTTCTACGATGACAAGGTAGAGGTGATACCGGAGAGCGACAAACCGGACATGGTGGCGCTGACCGTCGAGACCTTCACAGCTCATCGCGCCTATCAGCTCGCGAAACGATACCGCGACAAGGGTGTCACCGTTGTCATGGGCGGATATCACCCGACCTTCCTGCCCGAGGAAGCACTGCAGCACGCGGATGCTATCGTGGTGGGCGATGCTGAAGGAAGCTGGGAGCAACTCCTGGAGGACTTCAGGAATGATCGTATGCAACAGACATACTCCGGCGGCAACTCCCGGCCCATCAAGGACTTCGTAATCGATCGGAGTATCTTCAAGGGCAAAAAGTATCCGCCCGTGGAACTTGTGCAGTATGGGCGAGGGTGCCGCTTCGCGTGCGACTTCTGCTCAATCCGAACCTTTTACCAGGACAATATCAGGCAACGCGATCCGGAAAGCGTTGCAGAGGAGCTGTCCGGCATCAGCCGCAACCGCCTGATTTTTTTCGTCGACGATAACCTGTTCAACTCCGTCAAGGCACTCACTGCCCTTCTGGACGCGATTACGCCGTTGCGCAGGCGCTGGTCATGCCAGATCAGTATCGACGTGGCGAAAGACGAGAAGTTGCTGGATCGCATGGCAGAAGCGGGTTGCGTATTTGCGCTCGTCGGGTTCGAGTCCCTGTCGGAACTCAATCTGCGACAGATGGGTAAACGCTGGAATAAGGTGGCCGGCGACTACCTGAGCGTCGTACAAAAGTTTCACCAACGGGGAATCGCCATCTACGGAACGTTCGTCTTCGGCTACGATGCCGATACGGCGGAGACAATTCAACAGAGTCTCGACTTCGCAATGGACGCCAAGCTCGAGATCGCCAATTTCAATCCACTCACGCCAACACCAGGGTCGAAGCTTTATAACAGGCTCAGCGAGGAGGGCAGGCTGCTGTTCCCGGAGTGGTGGACAGACAAGACCTACCATTACGGCGACCCGATTTTTGCACCGAGAGAGATGACGGCAACGGAGTTCTCGGAAAAATGCTTCGATGCCAAAAAGGCGTTCTACTCGTGGAAATCAATCGTATCGAGGGTTCTTGGTTCGAATGCCGGATTCGATCCGTTTCGAACCTCCATGGTCGGGCTGGCGAACGTCATTTCGCGCAAGGAAATCTATCGCAAGCAACATCGGCTGTTAGGGGAGTAGGCGCATGCGAGTGACCTTCATAAAACCGAACATTGGTCGACGCGATCACAGTCTCTATGTGGATGAGGCCCGGATGGAGCCCTTGATGCTTGGCGTCCTCGCGGGGCTGACTCCACCGGACGTCGAGGTCGTGTTGCACGACGACCGCATGGAGAGCATTCCCTACGACAATGCAACAGACCTCGTCGCCATCACGGTTGAAACCTATACGGCTCGCCGTTCTTACGAGATCGCCGACGAATACCGCAAGCGCGGCGTACCGGTGATTCTCGGCGGCATGCACGTAACCTTGTTGCCGGATGAAAGTAAGGCGCACGCGGACAGTATTTTCATCGGCGATGCTGAGACCCTATGGGCCCAGGTTGTCCGCGATGCCCAGGAGGGACGTTTGCAGGAACGCTACGACGGACCGCCGGGTGTTGCGCAGATTGGCGGCGTCCTGCCGAGACGCGAGTTGTTCAAGGGCAAGGGCTACCTGCCTATGGCGCTGATGCAGTACTCAAGGGGCTGCCGTTTTGCGTGCCAGTTCTGTGCAGTCAGCCAGTATTTCGACAAAAAGCATTACATTCGGCGAATAGACGAGGTGCTGCAAGAGATCGAAAGTCAGCGTCGCAAGTTTATCTTCTTTGTTGACGACAATATCGCTTCAGACAGAAAGGCGCTCAAAGAGCTCTGCCGTGAACTGATCCCGATGAAAGTCCGCTGGTTCAGTCAGGCCAGCCTCGACCTGACACGCGATTCGGAAATCATGAAGCTGATGGCAGACAGCGGCAACGTTGGCAATGTGACCGGCTTTGAGTCCATTACTCATGCCAGCCTCAAGGAGACGAAAAAGTCGCCGAATATCGGCCAGTTCTCAAGTTACGAGCGCGAGATCCGAATCCTGCGGGAATACGGCATGCAGACCTGGGCTGCCTTCACGCTCGGGTACGATCACGATACTTACGAGTCGATCATCGCCACCATGAAGTTTGCGCTCAAGAACCGCTTCACTTTCGCCGCATTTAATATTCTTATGCCCTATCCCAACACGCCGCTTTACCACAAGCTCGAGCAACAGGGGAGGCTGCTGTACGACGGCAAGTGGTGGCTGCACCCGGAATATCGGTTCAACCAGGCCGCCTATCAGCCGGAATTAATGAGTGCGGATGAACTGACTGATGCCTGTCACGAAGCGCGTAAGCAATTCAATAGCGCGTCTTCACTGGTGTACCGTTTTTCGGATATCAAGACCAACCTCAAGACGCTATGGAGCGTTGCCGCGTACTGGAGATACACACTGCTATTTCGCAAGGAAGTGTATAAGAAACACCTTATGCGATTCGGACTACGTTGAAAAAGCATCTGTTTGAGTGGTACCAGTACCTGGCGCCAGCCATATTGGGGCCGTTGTCCTTTGCGCTTTGGTGGAAGACCTATGCTGGCGATATCTGGCTTACCCTGATGGCCTGGCTGATTCCGGTGTTATACGCCTATATCGTTCCCGGCGTTGGTACCAATGTTCTTAAAGTTTGGGAGTTCGACACGCGCTTCCGCCTGGGGCGTTTTCGGCCACATCATGGTTTTGTATTCGGCAGCGCGACCGCGACCATCGCCTGGATCTGTCACGCGGGTGTGGTCGATGATTTGGCGGGCGTAGTCAGGACCAGCCTGGTGTTTGCCGCAGTGCTGGGTTTTGTCAATATTCTCTATGATGTGAAAGCTCTTGATTCGGGAATATTGCGGGTTTACAACCAGCCCTGGGCGGATGGTAAGGGCTCGGCAGCAGTGGCTCTTGATTACGGGCCGTGGTTCTTTGCCGGCTTCGGGCTTGTTTACGGCGCCGGCGTAGGTATTGCCGAATACCTCGCGGCGAACGGCGGACTCGTTGCCCTGAACTTTGCCTGGTTATTCCCTCTGATATTGATATCCGGGATCGTGTTGCCGGTTTGGGGTTATCGCCGGCGATCGTTCAGGGTCCATGGACATTCCGGTTGCCGTCCGGTGAGCAAGGGAGGTTTCTGATGTCATCTGAAAAGTCGAAGTATCCAATTCCCGAAAAGGCCAACGTATTGCTCTTCATGCTGTCATTGCCGGCATTATGGGTTTTGTTGTGGCTTGGTTCTCACGCCTTCCTTGGCTGGGCGATACTCGCCGCCGCTGTTTTCTCATTGGCGAATCACCTGCCGTTTTCGCTCATGCACGAAGCCGTGCACGGCGTGTTCTCCCCAAATAAACGGCGCAATGACTTCTTCGGCGTGTTGGCCGGCGCCGTATTTCCAACGTCATTCACAATGCAGAGAGTGGCTCACCTGGGCCACCACCGGCGCAACAGGACGGACGAGGAACTTTACGACTATTACCTGCCGACAGAATCCAGATTCTCGAAGACCCGCAGCATTTACGCAGGAAATCTCTTCGGTTTGTACTGGTTTTGTATTCCGTTGAGCAACTTGATCTTTCTGCTGTGGCCGTGGCTTTACTCGTCAAAGTGGTTTGTCGAGGGACCAGCCAGGTCGCTCGGATTCGAACCCTACGTCAGGGAAATTGCCGAACTCCCCAAATTGCGGATCTGGCTCGAGTGCGCATTGGCATTCGTTTACCAACTGCTGGTCTGGGTGCTGTTGGACCTGACCTGGCAGGGCTGGTTGCTATGTTACTGGGCCTTCGCGGTGCATTGGTCAGCCCTGCAGTACGTCGATCACGCCTGGAGTCCTCGGGATATCGTCAACGGCGCATGGAACTTGAAGGTGCTGCCGATCACGAGCGCTATCGCCCTTAACTACCATTACCATCTGGCACACCATCGGCACCCGCAGGTGCCGTGGCCGTATCTGCCGGGGCTGGTGGAGGACTCTGATCCCAGGCCGACGTTCTGGAGTATCTACTTCCGACTGTGGGGCGGCGCACGACCGGCGCCGCCGATGAATGCCGGCTCAACACTCGAGTAACAACCGCCTCGCTTGACCGTCAGGTCTGTGCCTTCCTGCGCCTCATGTAGAGGTAAGCGATTAGCCAGCCCAGGAGAAGCCCGCCCAGCACACCGTATGCTGCAAACGTCTTCAGTGATGACTCGGCCATACTCAAGATGGGGTTATCGAGGAAGTTGGTGCCGATATGCAAAGCCAGTATGCGCCACTGACCGTCGGTATCCTTGATAACGGTAGCCGTCCAGCGAGTGCTCATGTCGAAAGCGCGACTATCGGACAAAATGTATTTCTCATCGCCGGTGCCGCGGACAATCCCAAACATGTTGTCGCCATACAGTTCAGTCGTGTCATCAGCGGTTAATGTGATCTCGAGATCCGCCAGGTAACCGTCGTCGCCGAACCACTTTTCGAAATAGCCGGTGATCTCGGAGCGCGCCGATATCACTTCCTGGTTAATCGTCGTAACTCGCAGATTTTCGTGGAAGTACGGCTCCAGGTCGGAATACTCTTTTGCATTGATGGCCTGCTGCATGCCCTGCAGCAAGGCACGAAGTTCTTCGTGTATGGCGTGATCAGCTTCCTCCTGTGGAAACGCCGTCGTACTTGCGAGAACCAGAAACAACATCAGTATGATTTTTTTCATATTTCTTCTCTCTTTACGATTATTCGCCGAAGCGCGAAGGCCAATGCGAGGCCAGCGACAACGTCGATCAGGTGGTGCTGGTGCACCAGCAGTGTAGACCCGCAAATGACCATCAGCCAGCCATACCACAATATTTTATTGTGCTCGCCGGCTGATGCATTTGCGAGCGCCAGCAAGATGAGTGTGCTGAATACCACGTGCAGGGAGGGGACCATGTTGTGCGGCATGTCCACCGCAAACAATGTCGAATAAATCGACTCGATGAGGCCGCTTTCCGGGACCTCCCTTACAAACCCAAGCCTGGCCGGCACTAACAGGAACACCAGGCCCGAAATCAGCGTGCCGGCGATAAGCTGTTTACCCAGCGCTGTCAGTTCGGTCACCTTAAGGAAGAATGGTGGCATTGCGAACAGGACGTACATCGAGAGATAGAACACAATGAATTCAGGCACGAATGGCACGTCGAGCTCAGCCGCAAAGTAAAGACTGAAGTATTCGCCACGCAGGGAAGTCAGCCAGTTACAGGTTGGATAAACCGAGAAGAACGCAACACCGACCCACATTGCCCAAAATGCATAGGTCTTCCAAACGCTGGCCGGCTGAATCGCTGTCATCCGGTGTATCTTAAGAGGCCCCTTCTGGCTTTGCCAGTTTGCAGTGGGCTGGCCTGAGCACTTGGTACGATTCCAAACGTTTAGAGAGAATTTCGCTGCAAGCAAAGAGGACAAGCATGAGCAGGGCGCACTGCTTTTGTCACTGGTACCAAAGCGCTTACTTCGGGGTAGTATCTACCAAGGCGCGCGATTGATACTGTCGAGATCGACATACCTGGCGCAAGGATTGTTAGCAGCGACGATGAAAAAACTTTCTTACGGCCTACTGGCCCTCTGCGCCATCTATGCTCTCTTGCTGATTCCACCTCGAAGCCCCGAAGCGCCGGAGTTCAAGCCGAGTGAGCAACCGTTCGTCTGGGGCCAGAACGAACTATGGCAGTTCCTCGAGGAGGGCTTCCAGGTGGCGAGAACCCTGGAACAGGCGCAGTTAGCGCGGTTGGTTTCTGCAAAAACGAAGTCGGCCGAGCAGGTGTTGCGTGACTATGAGTCCTCGGTGCGAAGCCCCGACGATCCAATCTACGCGAAACTCGAGAATAATTTCTTCGAAGCAGCGCCGCTCATTGCGGCCATGTCCGACAGAACGGACTGGCATCTCCGTTTCTACGAACGCTTCAGGACGAAAATGAAGAACGACTCGACGACCTGGGACTTGAGCATGAAGTCGTCGCGCGACGCCATTTACAGGTCGTTGTACGGCATGCGTGCGGCGGTCGAGGAGATAGAGTTGCAAAGGGGCAGCGATCTCATGCGCTCGACCCTCAAGGTAAAAGATGAACCGTCAGCGACACCCGCAACCGAGATTCTCGGCATCAGGGTTCATAGCGGAGATCTTTTAGTAAGTCGCGGCGGCTCGGAGATGTCCGCCTTTATAGCGCGAGCGAACGACTACCCGGGTAATTTCTCGCACGTCGCCATAATCTATGTGGAGCCGGGAACGAACATCCCCTATATCGTCGAAGCGCACATCGATAAAGGGGTGACTGTAGCTGATACCAGCGCGTACCTTGAGGACACCAAACTCCGGTTCATGGTGTTGAGACCGCGAGCTGACTTGTCAGCGATTGATGCTAATCCGATGCTTGGGCACGAGGCGGCCAGGTTTGTCCTCAACGAGGCGCGCCAGCGCCATATACCCTACGATTTCTCGATGGATTACTTTGATTCCTCCCGGATGTTTTGCTCGGAAGTCGGATCCTACGCATATAGAGAATTCGGCATCAGTCTCTGGGAGCCGAAATCGACTGTTTCGTCCGAGGGGGTAGTGAGTTGGCTTATGGCCTTTGGCGTTGAGAACTTCTTTACGCAATTGCCGGCTGATCTCGAGTACGACCCGTCGCTGAGTGTTGTCGCAGAGTGGCGAAACCGGGAAACGCTGGCGCAGGATCATGTCGATAATGCGGTAATGGATGCCTTAATAGCGCGCGCCAACGAAGGCGAGGAACTCGATTACGACACCTGGATGCTGCCCGTGGTGCGCGTTCTGAAAGCCTATTCGGTCGTGCTGAACTGGACGGGCAGGGTTGCGATCGTTCCGGAGGGCATGAGTCCGTTGACGGTCCTCAAGAACGAGGAGTTCAAGAGTCGTTTCCGTGAGACACGGCGCCACACGATGCAGATGGCAGCAGATTTTGAGGAGGAGATGGGTTACCCGCCCCCTTATTGGGAACTGGTAGACATGGCGAATGGATTTTGAAGCATCGTTATTAATGCTCTTCGGTTTCAGATTTTAGCAACCGATCCCTTCTTTATGAGCTCTGACGCTTTGCTTCCCACTCCTCGATCAGATATCGATCGTCATCATGCCACGGGTGGAAGTCCTTCTGCAGAAATCGAAAATAGGGAATGCAGGCGCGCCGCAAAACGCCGGGTTTCACGAACAGAAATTTAAAGCCGCTTAGCCACTCGCGAAGGCTCCAAAGCTTGCCGTCGTGTTTCAGCATCAGGCGTAAGATACGAAATGTGCCGCTCAGGAAAAACACCGTGCCGAAAATCTGTACCAGACGCCGGTCTTTCAGCGAACCCTCTGCAGCCTGATAAACATCGAATGCGACTGACTTGTGTTCGATTTCCTCTATGCCATGCCAGTACCACAAATCGGCCATTCCCGGGTCCGCGCCTATAAACGAATCATTGTGCCGCAACATATCCGCGACAAGCACTGCGGTCAGGTGTTCGTTCGCCGCCGTACCTGCAAGGCGCCGAATTGCAGGTACGTTTTTCTTGGTCCATTCCGCTCGACTGAGTATCGGCTCTTCGATTGCCCGCATGTCGTAGCCGCGAACACTGCAAAGCAACTCGTTCACTTTCTTGTGCTGATGCAGATGGTTGGTTTCCTGCATCAGGAACGCCTGAACTTCTGACTTGAGCTGCGGGTCTTCGATCCTGTCGCGGAATTCGTTGACGGAATCGATGAAAAACCGTTCGCCATACGGGGACATCATCGATAATGCGTTAAACCAGGCTGTTCGAAAGGCGCTGCCGCCGTGCCAATCGTGAGCAAGTGCCGATTCAAGGTCGAACGACGGCCTTCTCGGACTAAAACTGTGTTCTTTTGGGCTTCCGCTTTGCCGCATAAACACGTCGCTCGGTGGTAGATATACGCTGTCCAGACAATACCAAAATTACTGGCAGATTCGGCCACTTTCAGCCTGATCGGAACCGGCCTCTCTGTTATGCTCGCGGGCTTCAAACCTTGAACTGGTACCGGATATTACCGGGACTTTTGGACTAAATGAGGCAGTGGCGCCAGAAACAGTCCGGCGCTTGGGCAAATTTGGGAGCAAGAACATGATTCAACATTTTATCGCAACTCATCGCACACCATGGTCAATAACGGCGGCACTTCTGGTGTCATTCATGGTACTCGCCCCTGCCGAGTCGCAGGCGGGCGGTTACATCGGTGGCAGCATCGGGCAGTCCTACATCGAACTCAATGCGGGCTCGCCGGAGGTGCCTGAAGTGCTCGACGAGGAAGATTTCGGCTGGAAAGCCATGATCGGTTACGAGTTTGACTTGCCCGTGATTACTCTCGGTGTTGAGGTGGACTACGTCGATTTCGGCTCGCCGTCCGGTGACGTCCTGGACTCGAAGATCGAGGTAGACGCCAATGGTTTTGCGGGTTTCGGCACAGCAGGTATCGATATTGGTCCTCTGGGCGTATTTGCCAAGTACGGAATGATCTCGTGGGATGCGTCTCTCAGTATTGACGGTTTCGATTTAGGTTCTGAAGATGGCACCGATCCGGCCTATGGCGTGGGTCTGAAATTCGGTCTCGCCTCGGTAGAGGTTCGTGGCGAATACGAGATTTACGACATCGAGGACAGTGAAGACGTCGCCCTGGTGAGCGTGGGAATCGTCTGGCGGTTCTGAGCAGGCAGCCTTCGCCACCAACTCAAGGAAAGCGCCCCGTAAAGGGGCGTTTTCGTATCTGCGGTCAGTCGCTGAGATCCTCGTTGGACCGATTCATGCTCGCGGCGCCCGCCCTCTGCTTCCCGCTTGATGCCATCCGGTGTGACTTCGTGGGCCCACGCGAAAAACGTTTCGTCGCTTCAGTTCGTCAAAAAAAGCTCATTAAGTTCTCGTTTATCGAATCTCGTCTTCCCGGCAGGGAGCCCGGATATTGACAGATCGGCATCAATCTCTTTGCTTCGAAAAAGCGTGCGGTCTGATTCCGGTCATTGATAGTGTTTCTGTGGCAGACTATTACATGGAAAGGCCTTGTGTATGGATCACGAAGACGTTGACCTTGAATCCGTCGAGCGCGAAAAGGCACTGATCGAGTCGCTTTCGCACGGGCACGCTTACGTTCATCCGGTCGAGGATGTCCGAGTTCTCGATACCCATATCTCGTGGGTTGTGCTGACCGGGGATCTCGCCTACAAGATCAAGAAACCGATCAAGCTCGACTTTCTCGATTACTCCACACTGGCAAAGCGCAAGCACTTCTGCGAGCGCGAACTCGAACTCAATCGTCGCTGGGCACCCGGTCTCTACCTCGATGTCGTGCCTATCTGCGGTAGTTTCAGTGAACCTTTCGTCGGCGGAAAAGGACCGCCGATTGAGTACGCCGTTAGAATGAAGCAATTCCCGCAAAGCGCGCAGCTTGATGAGCAGCTCGTGGCCGGGCGGCTTGATGCTGCCGACATGTTCGGCCTCGCTGAGACCGTCGCGAAGACGCACGCGGCGGTTCCCGCGTACACG
>JAIBDF010000007.1 GCA_024679535.1 Chromatiales bacterium | reverse complement strand
CGAGGTGCGCCTTGATGCCGGCCAGTGCATCGCGATGTGCGATGGCATCTTTCTGTCCGGTCTTTGCGGTCCGAGTCGCCTTGTCGAGCTGCTTCTCAACCGACTCAAGATCGGCAAGTGCAAGTTCCGTATTGATCGTCTCGATGTCATCGATCGGATCGATTTTGCCCGACACGTGTGTGACGTCGTCATTCTCGAAGCAACGCACAACATGTGCGATGGCGTTGGTCTCACGAATGTTCGCCAGGAACTGGTTACCGAGCCCCTCGCCCTTCGACGCACCGGCCACGAGTCCGGCGATATCGACGAATTCCATGGTTGTCGGCAGGATCTTCTGTGGCTTGACGATGTCCGCAATTGCCTGCAGACGAAGATCCGGCACGGGAACGATACCGACATTCGGCTCGATGGTGCAGAACGGATAGTTCTCGGCGGCAATCTCAGCTGCCGTCAGGGCGTTAAACAGTGTCGACTTGCCAACGTTGGGCAGGCCGACGATTCCACAGGTAATAGCCATGATTCAGTCTTTGGTGTGTAGTTTCTTCATCGCGGCGTTTATTTCGCCGTCGACAAGTTCGGGCATGACGCCCATCGCATCGTCAATATCGCGTTCAATCGCGTCCTCGGTCTCGCCCGAGCCGCGCTTCAATACGTAGTTCGTAACCATGTCCTTCTCGCCGGGATGTCCAACGCCGAGACGCAGACGCAGAAATTCCGCGCCGCAATGTCGAATGATATCCCGCAGCCCATTGTGGCCACCGTGACCGCCGCCCTGTTTGAGTCGCGTGGTACCCGGCGGCAGGTCAATCTCGTCGTGAGCCACCAGCAATTCGCCAAGCGTCAGGCGATAGTAGTCCAGCACGCCACGAATCGGGCCACCACTCTGGTTCATGTAGCTCTGCGGCTTAACCAGCCAGACATCCTCCCCGTGCAGATTGATGCGGCAATAATCCGCAGCAAACTTCTTCTCATAACGAAAACTGCCGCCGTACTTGCGCGCGAGCGCGTCTACGAACCAGAACCCGGCGTTGTGCAGGGTTCGCTCATATTTTTCCCCGGGATTACCGAGGCCAGCGATGATGCGAATCGGTTTCGACATGGCGAGGCAATGTTAAACGAATTGTTAAACAAAAAGACCGCCAGATGGCGGTCTTTTCGCAATGCATTGTGAAGCGCTTACTCGCTGTCGGTTTCTTCGCCAGCGTCGTCGGCTGCAGGAACCTCTTCGCCTTCGACCGGCACCGCACCCGCTTCGATCTCTTCCTCTTCCTCGATGACCATTTCCTTGATCACGTGGATGGAAACGACCGGGCGGTCAGCATCCTCACCCTGCGCCAACGCAGGGATCGTCACGCCTTCCGGCAACTGGATGTCGGACATCTTGAGCATCGCATCGAGCTCAAGCTCCGAGACATCGATATCAAGATACTCAGGCAGATGCCTCGGCAGACAGACCACTTCAACGTCTGTGATCATATGAGAAATACTTCCGCCGCCGACCTTCACGCCAGGCGCTACATCTTCGCCGAGGAAGTGAAGCGGAACCTGCATCTTGATTTCCTCGTCCTCGACAATGCGCTGGAAGTCCATGTGCATGACCTGAGGCTTTGCCGGGTGGCGCTGCACATCTTTCAAAATGGCAGCCTGGCTGTTTTCACCAACCTTGATGTTCAGTACGCTCGAATAGAACGATTCGTTCTCGAGCTGCTGCAAGACCCGGTTGTGGTCAAAGACCAGGGCGCGGGGCGCTCGCCCTGCACCGTAGATGATCGCGGGCACTTTTCCCTGATGACGCAGGCGGCGGCTCGCACCTTTCCCCTGGTCCTCACGAATATCCGCAATCAGATCGAAATCGTCATTCATGACTATTCTCCATATCCAATTGATTTTGCTAGATTTTATCCAGCGTTAAATAACACGCAGGTCGCGACCAACCCACGCAAGGGCGCGCATCTTAACCGATAGCCCCCCTCAATAGAAGGGGGGACACCTTTCAGGTGTCCCCCCTTCTTCGGAAAGTTGCCTTCGGTCAGCTAATCCACGTACAGGGATGAAACGGACTCTTCGAAACTGATGCGGCGCATGGTTTCGGCCAGCATCTCAGCCACCGACAGCTGCCGTATCCTGTCACAGGCGCGAGCTTCCTCATTGAGAGGAATCGTGTCGGTGACAACCATCTCGTCAAGAGTGGACTCCGAGATACGCGAGACAGCCGGTCCTGAGAGGACCGGGTGGGTAATGTAAGCAGCCACACTGACCGCACCCTCGTTTTTCAGAGCGCCGGCCGCGTGGCAGAGCGTACCGGCCGTATCGACCATATCGTCGATCATTACGCAATTCTTGCCCTCAACCTCGCCAATGATGTTCATCACCTCGGACTGGTTAGCTCTGGCGCGACGTTTGTCAATAATGGCGAGATCAGCATCGCCAAGACGTTTGGCGAGCGCACGGGCACGAACCACACCGCCGACGTCCGGCGAAACCACGACCATGTCGTCGTACTTCTGCTTCCAGACGTCCGCCAGCAGGATCGGTGACGCATAGACATTGTCCACGGCGATATCAAAGAATCCCTGAATCTGGTCGGCATGCAGGTCGACGGTCAGCACCCGGTCCACGCCGGCCGTGCCTATTAATTTGGCAACAAGTTTTGCCGTAATCGGCACGCGCGAGGCCCGCGGACGACGATCCTGGCGAGCAAAGCCGAAATAGGGGATGACGGCCGTAATGCGCGCTGCCGATGCGCGCCTGGCCGCATCGACCATAACCAGCAGCTCCATCAGGTTTTCCGAGGTTGGCGGGCATGTCGGCTGGATGATAAACGTCTCGCGACCGCGAATATTCTCAAGAATTTCGACGTGGTGTTCGCCATCAGAGAAGTTCCCAACATGGGCGCGGGCTAACGGGATACGGAGATAGCGAGCGATGGCCTGTGCGAGTTGCGGATGGGCGTTGCCCGAGAAAACCGCCATTGTTCCCAGTTCCACTAGTCACTCCCTGGTTGTTGGATGGCTGGGGCGGCAGGATTCGAACCTGCGATACACGGGATCAAAACCCGATGCCTTACCACTTGGCTACGCCCCAATTGAACCGAAATCCACGTTGCGGGCGCAATTGTGCGGTGAGGCCCGTTAGGTGTCAACGATCGAAGAATAACCAGCGGTCAATAACCATACGCACCCGGGTATCCGGATTCGTCGCCGACAGGATGCGCGGCATTTGTTGCCCTCCGCCTTCCTGATAGCGTGAAATCTCGACCATCCAGCCGCTTTGCTCAAGGCGGACCAGGCGCCCATCATCGTCAAGGCGGGTAACAGCAGGCTCCCCGGGATCGGGAATGCCCAGGGCCCAGTACTGCAGGCTGGCAATAGGGATGGTCCAGCCGTAACGCCAGCGCAGCTCACGCTCCGCGTGTTCCAGCACTGTGGACTCACCGTTTTTATCCGTGAGGATCACGCTTGCGCCATCGCCTTCGATTCGGACTGTGCCCATGCCGAGCGGCCCACCTACGGTCGCATCGAAGGCTTCGCCTGCCTGTGTCCAGTTGAATTTACCGTTGAAGCCGTCATCGCCGGCTTTGACCGCAATTCGGCCCTTGAACGCCCAATTCTGAACGGAACCAAGGACCTCGTTGCGTTCTTCCCAGCTGTCGATCGGGGGAAGATCAACTCCCTGCGGGGTTGTCGCACATCCTGCCAGAGCCAGCAGGACCAGCGGCAAGCCGGCCCGACGAATCTCAGGGAACATCGGTAAACAGGCGGGAACGAACGGCTTTGAGCAACGGGCTTTCCGGCGTCTTTTCCTCAGCCTCTTCAAGCCGCTGCAGCGCTTCATCTTTGCGCCCCATGACGAATAGCGTCTCCACAATATGTGCGGCGACTTCGGGATCCTGCATTCCCTCATAGGCACGTTCGAGTTCGGCAAGCGCTTCGTCGTGTTTCCCAAGCTTGAACAGAACCCAGCCCAGGCTATCGATAATTGCCGGATTGTCGGGTGAGTAACGCAAGGCCTTACGGATCAGTTTCTCGGCCTCGCGATAGCGGTCCGTGCGATCGGCCAATGTGTAGCCGTAAGCATTCAGCGAGAGGGCGCTCTTCGGCCAGCGCCGCGCCGCGTCAGCATATCCCTCAAGTGCTTCTTCGAGCCGCCCCATGCTCAGGAGAAGCTCCGCGCGCCCCAACGCAGCTCCTTCATCGTCGGGACGGAAATTCCTGGCCTTGTCGAACAGCTTCAGCGCAGCCTCATCTTCGTCAACCGACGCCAGTAGCTGGGCCTTGGTAACAAGCACGTCGACGGCATGGGATGGCGATACCTGCGCAAATTCGTCGAGCGATGCCAGTGCGCCGCTCAGGTCGTCGTTACGTTGCACCTGCAGGACCGCGGCCCGTCGCTGCGACTCCAGCGCGTTGGATCCCTGCCGTACTTCGCTGAAAAACTGAATGGCCTGATCCGTCTCCTCACGATAGTCCGAAATCCGGCCCAGGTAGTAGAACGCATCCATGGTGAACTGGCCGCTGGCCAGCAGGTCTTGAAAATCATCCCATGCTGCGTCCAGGTGTCCCTGGTGAAAATGAATGATGGCCCCGAGGCGCAGCGCATCCAGACGTCCGGACTGCTCCAGTTGCACCTGGTTTATCTGGCTCAGGGCGTCGTCCTCGCGCTCGACCAGGATATACAGGACCGCAAGCTCCATACGCGCATCGGGATCCGGGTCCGGGTCGTCGCCAACGATGCGGGCCATGTATTCAATAGCTTTATCAGTCTCGCCACTTGCCAAAAGCGCGCGAGCGTACAGCAATTTTGGCTTCAGGCCTTCGGGGTCGAGCTCAATTGACTCCGAGGCACGCTTGAGCGCGTACTCATAATCGCCAGCACGCAGTGCCATTGTCGCTACGGCATAGTGTGCCAGCGCTGAATCCGGGTAAGGCCGGGCCAGGGACCGCATCAGGCTGGCGGCTTTCTCGGGGTCGCCCTTGTCAGACAGGTAACTCGTCAGCGTGCGCAGCATCTCGCCTGGCGGCTTCTTGCCCTGCTCAAGCAGGTAAGTAAAGTGATGGCGCGCCGATTTAAGATCCCCGGTTCGAAAGCTCAGCTGGGCGAGAATGACCCGCGCGTCCAAGCTTTTGCGGTCCAGTTTGTGCCAGCGCTTGGCCGCGACCAGCGCTTCACGATCGAATCCGTAGGTCATACTCATGATCGCAGCCTGGCGCGCAACATCGGCACTTTCGGTCAGTTCTGCCGCCTTGCGGTACTCCTCGGCCGCTTTTCGATAGTCCTCACGCTGCAACGCCATCTCGGCCTGCAACATGTAGGCACCGACATCTGAGGTGTCTTCGTCCTGCGCCACGGCTGGACTGCTACCGGGTGCGATTAGCGTAAACAGCGCGGCCGCTGCCAGCCACCGTCGGATTTCATGCATAAATAGTCGTCCGTTTCTTACCAGCGGTCTCAAACAGACAAGGAACTCGCCGTTCAGTTCGCTTATCATACGCACTTCGAAATTCTTGAGCGCCCACCAGGGCCCACAACATAACGTATGCCGCTGCAAATACTCGGGCTGAACCATAACACGGCACCTGTCGAAATACGTGAGCAAGTCGCCTTCGCGGGTGACGAGGTGTCGCGTGCGCTCGAGCGCCTGACGACACTGGACGGGGTGGAGGAAGCGGTACTGCTATCGACCTGTAATCGCACTGAATTTTATGTGATCGGCGAGGACGCGGGCCGGGAACGGCTCAAGCAGTGGCTGCACGACGACCGCCGCCTCGGTGACAATTTTGCCGAGTCGCTGTTCATGCTCGACGATGAAGAAGCGATTCGACATATCTTCCGGGTCGCCTGCGGACTGGACTCGATGGTGCTCGGCGAACCACAGATCCTCGGCCAGCTGAAGGACGCGTTTCGATACGCCCAGGACGCCGACACGCTGGGCGGTAATCTTGGCCGCCTGTTCCAGCACACCTTTGCCGTCGCCAAGAAAATTCGGACAGATACCGAAATCGGGGCAAGCCCGGTGTCAGTCGCTTCCGCAGCCGTCAATCTGGCCCAACAGTTCTTTGCCGGCTTCAAGAAGCACACGGCCCTGCTGGTGGGCGCGGGTGTCACGATTGAACTCGTCGCCAAGCACCTGGTTAGCCACGACATCGGGCGCCTGTTTGTCGCTAACCGCAGCGTCGAACGTGCCCAGAAGCTGGCAGGTCAGTTTGGCGGCTTCGCCCTGCCCTTGTCCGAAATCGAGGGCACACTGCCTGAAGCCGACATTCTTATTACATCGACTGCGGCCACCGAGCCGGTCGTTACCACGCAGCAAATTGCCAACGCACTCAAGGCACGCAAGCACAAACCGATATTTGCCTGCGACATCGCCGTACCGCGTGACATCGAAACCGGCGCCGGTGACCTGGACGATTTTTACCTCTACACCATCGACGACCTCGACAAGGTCATCCTCCAGGGCCAGGGCAATCGCGAGGCGGCGGCGATCGAGGCGCATCGACTGCTGGACGAGGAAATCCGACGGTACGCAGCGATTGAACGTTCCAAGCAGGTCGCACCGATCATCGCAACACTGCGCGAAAGCCACGAAGCGGTACGCAAGCAGGTCGCCGCTAAGGCGCGCAAGCGCATGGCCAAAGGTGAGTCCGCCGAGGATGCCATCGATTTCGCTACGGCCGCACTGATGAAGAAGATGCTGCACAGGCCCAGCGTGGCGCTGCGCAAAGCTGGCGAGGCTGAGGACCACGAGTTGATCGCATCGGCACGCAAGCTGTTCGGCCTCGACGACTGATCGCTGCACGATGAAGGACTCGATACGCCTTAAGCTCGAGACCGTGCGCGATCGCTTTGAAGAGATCGCGGGCCTGCTGGCGGACCCTGAAGTCATCGGGGACCAAAACCAGTTCCGGGACCTGTCCAAGGAATACGCGCGTGTCGAACCTGTCGTGCAGTCATTTCAGCGCTACGAAGGCATTCTCCAGGACATCGCTGCCGCCGAGGAAATGGCCAACGATACGGATGCCGACGTGCGCGAGATGGGGCAGGAAGAACTCACCGGGCTCCAGGAGCGTCGCGAGCAGATGTTGCTCGACCTGCAAAAGGCGCTGATTCCGCCCGACCCCTACGACGACAGCAACGTGTTCCTCGAGGTTCGAGCCGGGACGGGTGGCGACGAAGCCGCCATTTTTGCCGGCGACCTGTTCCGCATGTATTCGAAGTACGCCGAGACGTCTGGCTGGAAGATCGAGATCCTGTCCTCGCGCGAAGGCGATCACGGTGGTTACAAGGAAATTATCAGCCGAGTTACAGGCAGCAGTACCTACGCAAAACTGAAGTTCGAGTCGGGCGCTCATCGGGTGCAGCGAGTGCCGGCAACTGAATCGCAGGGACGTATTCATACGTCCGCGTGCACAGTAGCTGTTCTGCCGGAACCCGACGAAGTCGAGGCAGAGGACATCAACCCGGCGGACCTGCGCGTCGACACGTATCGAGCGTCCGGCGCCGGCGGCCAGCATGTCAACAAGACCGACTCAGCCGTCCGCCTCACACACCTGCCAACAGGCATCGTCGTCGAATGTCAGGACGAACGCTCACAGCACAAGAATCGTGCACGCGCGATGTCATTGCTACAGGCTCGACTGCTCGACCAGCAGGTGTCGGCCCAGGCCAGCGAGCAGGCGGAGAAGCGCAAGCTGCTGGTCGGCTCGGGCGACCGCTCGGAACGTATCCGCACCTACAACTATCCGCAGGGACGGGTTACCGATCACCGCATCAATCTGACGCTCTACAAGCTGGATGAAATCCTCGAAGGTGGGCTCGATCAGGTCGTGGGTCCGCTGGTGAATGAGTACCAGGCCGATCAATTGGCGGCGCTGAACGACTAAAATGCACCGAAAACCTTGAGCGGGAATGGGAAGTCGCCGATATAACGATGACAATTTACGTGATTAACCAGCCAGCCTGATGGAAACGCGATCCAACAAAAGCTATGGCGTTGCGGTCAGCCTGTCTGCCGTGTTTGGCGTCCTCGGAATTCAGCACTTCTACCTGGAGCGCTGGCTAGAGGCGCTTATCGATTTCAGCCTTGCCGTAGGGACAGTCGTATTACTTCTGATGGGCCACCCGCTTTGGGCCCTGTTGGTCGCCGCGATCGACGCCATCCACACGTTTATCGTTACTATTATGCTGCTTACCGGTTCGTTTCGGGACGGTCACGGCAGGTTAGTGTGTTACCCCGGTCAAAAACTCAACGAGGAGATTGAATAATGAGCGACACCAGCATCAAGGGATTTGTACCCACCATACTGCTTTGCTTCTTTTTTGGCGTATTCGGCGTGCACCGCTTCTACGTCGGCAAAGTCGGTACCGGAATCCTGCAGCTGCTTACGCTGGGCGGATTCGGCATCTGGACACTGGTCGACTTCATCATGATCGTGGTCGGCTCGTTTACCGACAAGCAAGGTAAGTTTGTAAAACCCGGGAATTAACTCGGCCCCAATCGACTGAATTTTCCAGCGCGTCAATCGTCCTGGAAAACCTCCTCAATCCTCAACCCGAACAGGCGCGCAGCTTTGAAGGCGAGCGGCAAGCTGGGATCGAATTTCCCCTTCTCGATCGCATTGACCGTCTGCCGGGAAACCTCCAGCTCTTGGGCCAGCTGCGCCTGGGTCCAGTCGCGCTCGGCACGCAGTACCTTCAGGCGATTCTTCATTGGTACTTCCTGCGGCCAAGGAATACGCCGACAAGGTAGGTCAGGCCCAGCAGCATCACCAGGTGAGAAATTTCGGCGTCGAACTGGATCAGATTGGTGATATCCGCTGTCGAATAGGCCAGGCCAACGACCAGGCCGACACCGAGCGCGAGTGCCATAGCCTCGAGCTGAATTCTCTGCTGCAATTCATCCAGCCCTTCCAGATGCGTCTTGTTCGCCAGGATCATCCCTGTGCCGACAACCAGGTTTGCCGCCAGGGCAAGAAGGGTCAGCGTGGAGTTCGATTCCCAGACCAGCTGCGGCCCAAAAACTGCCACCGCCATCGTGACCAGCCAGGCGCCTGTCCAGACAGCCAGTTTTTTCGTGTTGTGTTTATGCTGCTCGGCCCAGCCGGCGCTATCGGTGCTCGATGTTCTCATTAGTCTGCTCTCTTTGTCATTTTGTAAAGTGTATTTGACAAAGAGTAAGGCCCGATGAACCTAATGTCAAGTATACTTTACTTTGAGAGCGCCTGGTCGAGGTCTGCAATCAGGTCATCAACAGCCTCGATACCGACAGACAGGCGAATGAGCGTATCGCTGATACCGAGCTTGGCGCGTTCTTCAGCCGGTACGCTGGCGTGCGTCATGATCGCCGGGTGGTCCACAAGACTTTCAACACCGCCGAGGCTTTCGGCCAGGGCGAACACCTGGCAGCGCTCGAGGAATACTCGAGCGTTGGCGAGATCACCCTTGATAAAGAAGGTCACGATGCCGCCGAAACCCGGCATCTGCTGTTTCGCCAGTGCGTGCTGCGGGTGCGATGGCAATCCGGGATAAAGCACGCGCTCGACGCGCTCATCCTGCTCCAGCCACTCGGCAATTCGCATGGCACTCGCGCAGTGGCGCTCCATGCGGACGTCCAGTGTCTTGACGCCGCGCAGTGCCAGGAAACTGTCGAACGGCCCGGCTACGGCGCCGATGGAGTTCTGCAGATACGCAAGCCGCTTCGCCAGGTGCTCCTGCCCGGTTACAACGATGCCACCCACCATGTCGGAGTGGCCGTTTATAAACTTCGTCGCCGAATGCATGACGATGTCTGCACCAAGCTCCAGCGGCCTCTGCAGATAGGGCGTCGCAAACGTGTTGTCGACGACGACCAGTGCCCCGCTCTTCTTCGCCAGCGCCGCAATCGCTTTCAGGTCGGCAAGCTTGAGTAGCGGATTAGTTGGCGACTCGATCCATACCATCGCCGTGTCGTCTCGCAGAGCCGCTTCGGTGGCGTTGATATCGCTCAGGTCGACATAACTGAATTTGACGCCGGCGCTGCGCTCACGGACGCCCGAGAAAAGGCGGCGCGTCCCGCCATAGAGATCGTCCATTGCCAGAATATGGCTGCCGCTATCGACAAGTTCGAGAATCGTGCCAGTTGCCGCCATGCCGGATGCAAAGGCGAAACCCTGAGTGCCTGATTCGAGGTCAGCCACGCAGCGCTCATAGGCCATGCGCGTCGGATTCTGCGTCCGCGAGTATTCATAGCCTTTGTGTACGCCCGGGCTTTCCTGCACGTAAGTCGACGTCGCGTAAATGGGCGGCATGATGGCGCCCGTCGTCGGATCCGGTTCCTGCCCGGCATGAATCGCACGTGTCGCAAAGTTCTTCTTGTCAGCCATTCGTGGTCCTACATCTGCCTGCGCAGGTAATTGAGAACATCGGCGCGCGTGATCAAGCCCTGAAAGTCGTCGCCATCCATGATGGCCGCATACGGCTGCACGCGAAGCATTGCGACCAGGTTGTTCAGACTTTCCGATTTATCGAGTTTGATGAACGCCGATTCCATCGCATCTTCGACTGATGCTGTCATCAGGTCAGGATGACCGTAAACGAACTGGATGATGGCATCTTCGGTGACCACGCCAACCAGCTTGCCCTGATTCATGACCGGCAGCTGCGAGAATCCGGCGTTGCGCAGGCGGTTGTGCGCTGTCGTCAACACATCCGTCGGGCCAATGGTTATCGTGGCGCGTTCACCGTGCAGACGACCGATCAGGTCACGCAGATCACCGCATTGCTCGCGCGTGATGAAACCCTGATCTTCCAGCCAGAAATCGTTATACAGCTTGGAGAGGTACTTGTTGCCCGTATCGCAGGCAAACGTCACAACACGTTTCGCTTCGGTCTGCTCGCGGCAATATTTCAATGCGGCAGCCAGCAATGTGCCTGATGACGATCCGGCCAGGATGCCTTCCTTGCGCAATAACTCGCGCGCAGTGGCAAAGGACTCCGCGTCACTGATCGCGAAAGCCTTGATCACTTTATCGAAGTTGGCAATGTCGGGAATGAAGTCCTCCCCGATGCCTTCCACTAGCCAGCTCCCGCTTTCCCCAATCTCACCCTTGTTGATGTAGTCGGTCAGGATGGAGCCCTCCGGATCGGCGAGCACCAGGTTGACCTGCGGCGCATTTTCCTCGAGATACTTACCGATACCCGCCACGGTGCCACTCGAACCCACGCCCAGAACGATCGCGTCCAGGTCACCGCCCATTTGTTCCAGTATTTCCGGCGCGGTGCCCATCTCGTGCGCAAGCGGGTTATCAGGATTGCCGAACTGGTTAATGAAGTAGGCGCCCTCTTCCCTGGCAATCCGCGCACCGAGGTCCTGGTAATACTCGGGATGGCCCCGACCCACGTCGGATCGCGTCAGGACCACCTCGGCGCCCATGGCACGAAGATTGAAGATCTTTTCCTGGCTCATCTTGTCGGGCAAGACGATGATTAACTTGTAGCCTTTCTGTGCAGCGACAAGCGCAAGGCCGATACCGGTGTTGCCCGCCGTGGCTTCGACAATGGTGTCGCCGGGCTTGATATCGCCGCGCTTCTCCGCCTGCTCGATCATGGAAATGCCGATGCGATCCTTAATCGAACCGCCCGGATTCATGAGTTCCAGCTTCAGGAAGAGCCGGCATGGCCCCGTGTCGATGTGTGTAACCTCGAGCATGGGCGTCCGGCCAACCATATCGAGAATATTGGAATAGACATTCATGGGCGCATAAACTGATGTAGAAAAATTCTGGCGAGTGTACTCCAACATGAGACTCGATGCCGCAATCGCGGACGCGACCGAACGGCTGTCGCACATCAGTGAATCCCCGCGGCTCGATGCCGAGATCCTGCTGTGCCGGACGATCGACATGCCACGCAGCTACCTGTTCGCGCATCCGGAAGATGAACTCGACGACCTCACCGCAGGGCGCTTCGCCAGCGTACTTGAGCGGCGGATCGCCGGCGAACCTATGGCTTACATTACGGGTATCAGGGAGTTCTGGTCCCACGAACTGTTGGTCAGCCCGGCCACGCTGGTACCCCGACCCGAAACGGAATTGCTGGTCGAGCTCGCGTTACGCGAAATTCCGCGCAAGGCCGAATGGCAAATCCTCGACCTCGGCACGGGCAGCGGAGCGATCGCCATTGCCATCGCGGGCGAACGCCGCATGTGCCAGGTGACCGCCGTCGATATCAGCGCGGATGCGCTGGCCGTGGCCCGTGAAAACGTGCGCATGCTGGCCCTCGGCAATGTCGAACTCGCGCTCGGCAGCTGGACCGAACCGGTCCGCGACCGCCGCTTCAAACTGATCGTTTCAAACCCGCCTTATGTGCGCAGTGATGACGAGGCACTGCGCAAGCTGCAGCATGAGCCGCAGTCGGCACTGGCCGCAGGCAAAGACGGCCTCGATGCCATACGGGCACTGGCAGCAGAGTGCGGCGCCGTTCTCGCCGACGAGGGCGCACTGCTCATCGAGCACGGCGCTGAGCAGCCTGCTGCCGTGGCCGGGCTGCTCGAAGGGCACGGCTGGACGGATATTTGCTGCCATAATGACCTTGCTGGCCTGCCGCGCGTGACAGTCGCGCGCCAGAATGGTAAATAACGGCCCTCATTGCAGATAGCGAGCCATCATGATCACGATCAAAACCAATCACGGCGACATTGGCGTCGAACTGTTCGAGGAAAAAGCCCCTGTTTCCTGCGAGAACTTCCGCCAGTACGTCACCGACGGACACTTCAACGGCACGATCTTCCACCGTGTCATCCCGAACTTCATGGTCCAGGGTGGCGGCATGGATGCAGACTTGTCCCCCAAGCCCACGCGCGATCCGATCAAGAACGAGGCCGACAACGGTGAAACGAATGCCCGCGGTACGCTCGCGATGGCGCGGACAGGCGTTGTCGACAGCGCCACGTCGCAGTTCTTTATTAATCTGCGCGACAACGATTTCCTTAATCACGGTACCCGCGACTTTGGCTACGCTGTGTTCGGCAAGGTCAGCAGCGGGATGGATGTAGTTGACGCCATCGCAGCGGTTAAAACAGGCAATCACGCCGGCCACCAGGACGTGCCGGTGGAGACCGTCGAAATCATCGAAGTCACGATCGACTAATGACCCGCGACGCCCGTCACCTGGCATTACCACAGGTCGGTGCAGGCGGGCAGCAGCGCATTGCGAACGGCAGGGTGCTGCTGATTGGAGTGGGCGGTATCGGCTGTGCGGCCGTCGACGTTGTGCTCGATGGCTGTGATAACTTTGCGACGCGCTTCCAGATCAACGAGGTCTGCGTGTCAGAGTCGCGCCGGTGCCCGGTGTTGTGGGCACGCTAATGGCCGTCGAGTGCCTTAATTTTCTGGCGGGAATCGCACCGCCTGCGCCGCTGCTCAGGCTCTACGATGGAACGGCAAGTGAATTCCGTCACCTCGGGGTGAGTAAACGCCCCGACTGCCCGACGTGCGCGTAACGGTCACCGGCTTGCTGCAGGCCGCGACGGTCGTGACCGTCGCATTTTCGCTTGGCACCCTGCTCCCGGTCGACCATTTTGCTATCCAGCTGTTCACGCACTTCAGACCGCAGTACCTGCTCGTGTCACTCAGCTTGCTACTTCTGTTCATCTATTTGCGCAGTCCGTGGCTGACCGGAGCTATGGCAGCAAGTGTCGTGCTGAATGCACTCATTGTGTTGCCCTGGTATGTGGGCGGGGACGAACCGTCCAACCGTGCAGAACTGAAGTTACTGCATGCGAACGTGTTGTCCAGCAACATCGACTATGACCGTCTGCTCAGTCTCCTCGATTCGGAAACGCCTGATCTCGTGATGCTGCAGGAAGTTTCGCCCGACTGGCTGGTGGCACTCGACAAAATTCGGGGGGACTATCCCTATTCCTACGCTGAAGCGCGGGAAGGCAATTTTGGTATCGCGTTTTTCTCGCGCATACCTTTCAAGTCAGTCAGCCATTTCGACAGCCCGCCATTCGGCTATCCGACCATCACCGCGTCACTTGATATCGACGGCCAGGTCCTGCATTTCATCGGGACGCACCCGATGATTCCAGTCAGCGGCCCCTTCTACGCTGCGCGCAATGAACAACTTGCTGGCGTTGCACAGCTGCTGGGGAAACAGACGGAGCCGAAAATACTGGTTGGGGACCTGAACCTCAGTCAATGGGACATCAACTACAAACAATTCGAACAACAGGGCGGCGTCAGGAACGCCAGGAAGGGTTTTGGCATTGTACCAACGTGGCCTGTATTCATGCCCTTCGCAATGATCCCGATCGATCATGTGCTCGTGTCCGAGACAATCTCGGTGACCGGCTTTTACAGCGGCCCGCGTATCGGTTCAGATCATCTCCCGCTGATCGTCACGTTCAGCCTGTAACGACCAGCGGAAGCCGGACCAATAATTCACATCATGCCCTTCTGACGAATCTTGAAGCGCTGGACTTCGTCCTGACCGTTTACAGCACAGCTCGTGGCATATTCCCGAATCACCGTCTTGCCATCATCGGCATACATGAGCGTCCGGATACTCAATTTATGGCCCGAGACACGGCGATCTTCAGTCTCGATAGTATGGGTAATGCTCCTCGCATTAGCGTAGTCAGCGTTCTCTGCGACCTGTGCAAGACAGGCATCTATGCTCTGCGGGGAAGCATCGGTGGAGAAGCCTGGGACGGCGAATGCAACGTTGGCCGCGAACAGGCCAACCAGTGTCAGTGAGATTGCGATTTTGCGGTTCATCATGGTTCTATCCTCTTGTTATCAAATCAGAATATCTATTCTGTTTTGGTCAAAAAAAAGCCGATTACCTAGCCGTTTTATTAGCAGAATGTTCGTTCTGTTATGGTCAAAAAAACTCAGCCTTTGGCGCCCGGCCGCAACGCATCCAGCGTACTGTCGACGACGCCATTCAGGGTCGATTCCGGAAACCCGGTTCGGCCCAGGACGGCCAATCCAAACATGGAGCTTGTCAGGAGCTCACCGGCCGCATCCACATCGACGTGCTTCGCGATCTCACCCCGGCCTTTGGCGGAATCCAGGCCGATGGCAAAGGCTTTCGACATGCGTTTCATGAAGCGCTGCAACACGCCACGCAGTTCTTCGTCCTGTGGGGCCAGCTCCATGGCAGTGTGGATGAACAAGCAGCCCTTGTTTTCCTCGGCGCAGCACATGTCTGCGACCCTTTCATCGAAAATCGCACGAATGTGGTCCAACGAGGCTCCTGGCTCAAGCAAGCGCAGGAAGGACTGCTTGCCCATACCCTCGGCGTACTGCTCAAGCGCCTGCTCGAACAGCTCTCGTTTGGTGCCAAAAGTACCGTAGAGCCCGTAACGGCTGACGCCGGTCGTCTTCACGATATCCTCCATCGACGTCTCGGAGTACCCCTTGGAGGCAAACAGATCGACGACCTGCCCCAGGGCAGTCGTCGGATCAAAGTTGCGGGCTCTGTTCATAGCGAAGCAGAATAGCCGTTCTGATATGGGATGTCAATGCGCTATTTTGGCATCAACTCCAGTATCAGAATGATCGGTCCGGAAAGCCCATCGGGAAGCCGGTTCTCGGCGTCGAACCGATTCCAGTGGCTGTTGGCCACAAAGTAGAAATCATCGCCCCGAACCACGCCCAATGTGGGCTCATCGAACTCAGGGAGATTGGAGGCGAGCGTTCGGCTCGCCTCGATACTGAGACCATCATCGCTGAGCCGATACGCGACGACGCGATGCGGACGAATGCCGTTCTGGATGGCAATCAACTCATTGCCATGACGGTACAAGCCATCGATTCCGTAGTCGGTGGTCGAATCGGGAACAGCCAGTTTCACCTTCGATCCGTTCGCGAGTGACAGGCGATACAGCCCGCCGATGTAGTCCGCCACGTACAGGAACTGTCCCGACGCATCGAGCACGAGACCCTGGGGCGAGCCCATCTCGCCTGGGTTAACGATGGTCGTAAATTGCCGAGTGGCCACGTCGTATTGGTAGACGGCGCCTGACAGGCTATCCGTAGTAAAAACTGTGTTGCCTTTGATAACGAGATCGCCGAGCAACTGGGCGTCGGCATTGTCAGGAAGTATGGCCGAATGGGTCACGTTCCCTGTATCGGGATCGATGCGGAACAGCCCGGTCTTCCCTTCGTCCTCTCCAACAGCCGCCATTTGCGCAATGGCGGCGCTGGCGAACCACAAACCCCCATCTTTGTGAAAGCGCATACCGAACACACTCCAGTGGCCGGCCCGGTCGCTGATGATGTGGGGTTCGCCCGCCACCTTGATGAGCTGACCCTGGTGAATGCTGCCCAGGTAGGCGTTGCCGTTGGCGTCGAACGCGATCCCTTCGGGCACGAAGCGATCAATGTCGAGCTCCAGCGCCACCTGCGCTTCGCCAACCGGCTTATACAGGGCCTCGATGCCCTGCCGGTACGCGTCCCAACCAGGCATGTCCCTTAGCGCCGCAAACTCGTCCATCTCGTCGGCGCCGAAATCGATACCGCGGGTGAGAAGCGTGTTAAGCGTGCGCAACGACGCGACTGAATCGCCGCTCAGCACTTCTGCAAGCGCCAGGTTGAAGAGTGCGCCGGGAAAGTCGGGGCGCGCGTCGAGCGAATCCCGGGCGGCAGCGACCATGGCGTCGTAGTCCTGCGCCTGGTAGGCAGCAACGAGCTCCGCACGCGCAGCGGCGTAGTCATCGGCGAAAGCGCACGTCACGACAAGCGGCGCAAGCACCGCGACAAATAAAAACCTAGACGATCTCGTAGGCAACTTCATCGCTGGCCAGCGCTGCGCTTACTGCATCCCAGTTCATGCGAGCCCCCTTCCTGATACTTGATGTCATGATACAACACGTAAGTAATACCCGTAGATTCGTTGCTTGGCACCGGGCGCAGGCCTAGACTGCGTGCAACAAGCCGGACGTAAAAAAATCAGGGGACTACCCATGCAACCCTTACCAAGAGCCGCAATGTTCGTGGCCGTACTCGCGCTCGCAAGTCCTGTCATCCTGGCCGATGATTGCGTCGACTGTCACCGCGACGAAACGCCCGGCATTGTGATCGACTGGCAGATCAGCCGGCACCATACAGAAGACGTAAGCTGCCGCGACTGCCACAAGGGTCGACACGAATCAGCAGACGATGTCGCCCAGCTCAGGACGGTAACGGCAAACACCTGCGCCAAATGTCATGAAAAGCGGTTCGAGCAGTTCGCGCGGGGCAAGCATGCACTGGCATGGACATCTCTCGAAACGATGCCGACAACCCACGCTCTCCCAATGACCCTGTCGCACGGTATGAAAGGCTGCGGCGGTTGCCACAAGATCGGACTCAAAGACGAAGAAACTATTGAGCAGCTCAAGGCAGAAGGCAGCATGTTCGGCCATGCCTCCTGTGACGCCTGCCATACGCGCCACACCTTCTCTGTCATCGAAGCGCAACAACCGCAGGCGTGCCAGACCTGCCACATGGGCTTCGATCATCCACAGTGGGAAATGTGGTCAGCTTCCAAGCATGGCGTTCGTTATCTGCTGACACAGAACGGCACCCTGCCAGCCAACACGCCGGCCCCAACCTGCCAGGACTGCCACATGGTGGATGGCGACCATGAGGTAAGGACAGCCTGGGGCTTTCTTGCCGTGCGCCTGCCACTGCCCGAGGACGAGCAATGGGCGGCCGACCAGACAACGATCCTGCAGGCTCTCGGTGTACTCGACCCGGACGGAAATCCCACCGCGCGTCTGGATGTCGTGAAAGCCGCTGACGTTGCACGTCTGACGCAGGAAGACTTCGACCGCGAGCGTAACAAGATGATCGCCGTTTGCGAGGACTGCCACTCGAAGAACTTTGCCTTAGGAGAACTCGCAAAGGCGGACGACCTGATTCGCGAAGCGGATCATCTGCTGGCTGAAGCCATCCGCGAAATCGCCGCATTGTATGAAGAAGGCCTGCTGGAAAAACCCGAGGGATACGCCTATGCATTCCCGGACCTTCTGACCTTCCATGATGCGCCCACGACCATCGAACAAACCTTGTTCGAGATGCACCTGAAGCATCGCATGCGGGCATTCCAGGGCGCATTCCACGCGAATCCGGACTACGCATTGTGGTATGGCTGGAGCGAGATGGTCCGCGACCTGCAGCACATCAGGGAAGCCGCCAGCGCGCTGCGCGGGAAAGCCGCAGCCGCTCACTAGTCACTCGAATCACCGCCGGCAGACCGCCGGCGGCCATCAGGCGGCGCTGGCCTCATTCGGGTCGTAGCCCAGATTCGGTGCCAGCCAGCGTTCTGCCTCTTCGATACAGAGGCCCTTACGCTCCGCGTAAGATTCCAGCTGTTCGCGATCGATCTTGCCGACAGCAAAGTATTTCGCTTCCGGGTGGGAAAAATAGAACCCACTGACCGCCGCTGTCGGGTACATGGCATACGAGTCCGTCAGCCTCAGTCCGATGCTCGCTTCGACGTCGAGCAGCTCCCAGAGTTTGCCCTTCTCTGTGTGGTCCGGGCAGGCCGGGTAACCGGGCGCCGGGCGAACACCATGGTACTTCTCGGCAATCAGCTCCGCGCTCGACAAGGCCTCGCCAGCTGCGTAACCCCAGAACTCCCGGCGGGTTCGCTCATGCATATACTCGGCCAGCGCCTCGGCGAGGCGGTCCGCGAGAGCCTTCAGGATAATTGCGCTGTAGTCGTCGTGATCCTTTTCGAATCGCTCGACATGCTCATCGATACCAATGCCCGCCGTGACCGCAAATGCACCAATGTAGTCGGCTTGATCGTTACCGGCCGGTGCGACAAAGTCGGCAAGACACAATTGCGCATGTCCTTCTGCCTTGGCACGCTGCTGTCGCAGGTGAACAAGACGCTGTCGGACGTCCTTTCGATCATTATCTGCGTAGACAAGTACGTCGTCATGGCCGTCGGTATTAGCCGGATAGAAACCCAGCACGGCACGCGCCGTCAGCCATTTCTCATTGATCAGTCTGTCCAGCATGGCGGTGGCGTCGTTGAACAGCGATGTTGCCGCCTCACCGACGATTGCATCATCAAGAATCTGCGGATACTTGCCGTGAAACTCCCACGCATTAAAGAACGGCATCCAGTCAATATAGTCGCGCAGAACACCCAGATCGATATCATCGAAAACACGGTGACCGAGGAAATTCGGAGCTGGGGCGGCATACGCTGACCAGTCGATCTCGTGCTTGCGCTGACGCGACTGGGCCAGGGAGAGCTGTGGCTTCAAACGCTTTTTGTTCGCATGCTGCTCGCGCCGGCGCGCATTGTCCTTACGCGTCTTGGCGACAATCTCGTCTCGCGTACCGGGTTCGACCAGCGCTTGCGCAACGCCCACTGAGCGCGACGCATCCTTGACATAGATGACGGGGCCCTCGTAGCGCGGCTCAATTTTCACTGCCGTATGTGCGGGTGAGGTCGTCGCTCCACCGATCAGCAACGGCAGCTCGTAATTCAGCCGCTGCATTTCGCTGGCAACATGAACCATCTCGTCGAGCGAGGGCGTGATCAGTCCGGAAAGACCAACGATGTTTGCGCCTTCGCGCTTTGCGGCTTCGAGGATCTTTTCGCACGAAACCATGACGCCAAGATCGACGACCTCGAAGTTATTGCACTGCAACACAACACCCACAATGTTCTTGCCGATATCGTGCACATCGCCTTTCACGGTTGCGAGGATGATCTTGCCGTTGGAACTCCTCTTGCCGTCTTTTGCTTCCTCGATGAACGGCACAAGGTGACCAACAGCCTTTTTCATGACGCGCGCCGATTTGACGACCTGCGGCAGGAACATCTTGCCGGCACCGAACAGGTCACCGACGACGTTCATTCCCGCCATGAGCGGACCCTCGATCACATCAAGCGGTCGCGTCGTTCCCTGCCGCGCTTCTTCGGTGTCCTCGATTACAAATTCGTCAACGCCATTGACGAGTGCGTATTGCAGGCGCTTCGATACATCGTCTTCGCGCCACGACAAGTCCGCACCTTTGGCCGCGACACCGCTCTTATGGTCTTTGTACTTCTCTGCGACCGTAAGCAGGTTCTCAGTCGCGTCCGGCGTGCGGTAGAGGACCACATCCTCAACGGCATCGCGCAGGTCGGTCGGGAGATCCCCGTAAATCGCAAGCTGACCCGCATTGACGATACCCATGTCCATCCCCGCGCGAATCGCGTGATACAGGAATACGGAGTGGATCGCCTCGCGTACGACATTGTTGCCGCGGAACGAGAACGACACATTACTGACGCCGCCACTGATCAGGGCGTGCGGTAACAATGCCTTGATTTGTCGCGTTGCCTCGATGAAATCCAGACCGTAGCTCGAGTGTTCCTCGATGCCGGTGGCGACCGCAAAAATATTCGGGTCGAAAATAATATCGGCCGGATCAAAACCTACTTTCTCGGTAAGGACTTCGTAGGAGCGCTTGCAGATATTGACCTTGCGTTCGATCGTGTCCGCCTGGCCCTTTTCGTCGAACGCCATAATGATGACGGCGGCGCCATAGTCGCGGCAAAGCTCTGCCTGTTCGATAAACGACTCCTCGCCCTCCTTCATGCTGATCGAGTTGACGACAGCCTTGCCCTGCACACACTTAAGGCCCGCTTCGATAACCGTCCACTTGGACGAGTCGATCATGATCGGCAGGCGCGCAACATCGGGTTCCGATGCGATGAGGTTCAGGAACGTCACCATCGCCTTCTCCGAATCGAGCATGCCCTCGTCCATATTGACGTCGATGATCTGCGCGCCATTGTCGACCTGCTGGCGAGCCACGGCGACGGCAGCCGCGTAGTCATCAGCCTCGATCAGGCGCCGGAAGATCGCGGAGCCCGTGACGTTGCAGCGCTCGCCGACGTTGGCGAATAGATCGTCAGGGCCGATATTGAAGGGCTCAAGTCCCGACAGGCGGCAGCGCACTGGTATATCGGGCACCTTACGCGGCGCGCAGTTCTCTACAGCTTTGCCTAGCGCGCGAATATGTTCGGGCCGCGTACCACAGCAGCCGCCGATAAGGTTTACGAGACCGCTTTCGGCGAACTCGCCAACCACCGCCGCCATTTCTTCGGCCGTCTCGTCGTACTCACCGAATTCATTGGGCAAACCTGCATTGGGGTACGCGCTGACACGCGTGTCGGCGATACGCGCCAGTTCCGCGATGTACGGACGCAGCTCACCAGCGCCGAGCGCGCAATTAAGTCCGATCATGAACGGCTTGATATGCCGCACAGAATTCCAGAAGGCCTCAGTTGTCTGGCCAGACAGTGTCCGCCCCGAAGCATCCGTGATGGTGCCCGAAATCATGACAGGCAGCTCAATTCCCGTTGCGCGGAACGCCCGCTTCACGCCGACGATGGCGGCCTTGGCATTCAGCGTGTCAAAGATGGTCTCGATAAGGAGGAAGTCGACTCCGCCCTCTATCAGTGCAGTCGAGGTGACTTCATAGGTATCGGCCAGCTGGTCGAAGGTGATGTTCCGAAAGCCCGGGTCGTTGACGTCCGGCGAGATTGACGCCGTGCGATTGGTCGGGCCGAGCGCGCCGGCGACGTAGCGAGGCTTGCCGGTTTTGGCGGCAGCCGCATCAGCGCACTCGCGAGCGAGCCGCGCGGCAACGGTGTTCAGTTCGGTGACCAGCGATTCCATGCCGTAGTCGGCCATCGACGGAGCGTTTGAGTTAAACGTGTTCGTCTCGATGATGTCGGCGCCGGCGTCAAGAAATGCTGCGTGAATCTGGCGGATCACTTCCGGGCGCGTGATCGACAGCAGGTCATTGTTGCCTTTCAGATCCTGCCCCCAGTCGGCGAAGCGCTCACCCCGATAGTCGTCCTCGGTCAGGCTATAGCTCTGAATCATTGTCCCCATGGCGCCATCGAGCAGCAGAATGCGTTCATCAAGGGTGCTCAGGAGTGTGCTGATTCTATCTTTACGTTCCATGCTTTGTTCTCAGGCTTGTACGTGGGGTGGGCGTACGCCAAGCGCGTGACAAATGGCATACGCAAGCTCCGACCGGTTTAGCGTGTAAAAATGAAATTCGGAAATACCTTCGGCCTGCAAGCGGCGTACCTGGTCGATAGCAACACTGGCCGCGATCATCTGACGCGTCTGCGCGTCGTCTTCCAGACCGTCGAACCACTGGCTCAGCCAGCCGGGCACCGACGCGCCACAGGCTGCGGCAAATTTTTCGAGCTGCGGAAATCGAGTGATCGGCAATATACCCGGGACAATTGGCGTATCGATACCGGCTGCCGCACAACGATCACGGAAGTTCAGAAACACATCGGTGTCGAAGAAGAACTGCGTGATGGCGCGCGTCGCACCCGCATCAAGCTTGCGCTTGAGGTTCTCGAGGTCAAAGTCGGCATCCGGCGCCTCCGGGTGTACTTCCGGATACGCGGCAACAGAAATTTCGAAGTCACCCACTTGTTTCAGGCCTTCGACGAGATCCGACGCGTAGGCATAACCATCCGGATGTGGCTCATAGTGGTCGGCGTCCTTTGGTGCATCGCCTCGCAGTGCGACGAGGTGTCGGACACCCATGTCCCAGTACTCGCGCGCAATATCGTCAATTTCACCGCGGCTCGCACCGATGCAGGTGAGATGTGGCGCGGCGCGAAGCGGCGTGTCCTTCATGATTCTTGCGACCGCGTTATGCGTGCGCTCACGTGTCGACCCGTCGGCACCATAGGTCACCGAAACGAAACTCGGTTCCAGCGCAGCGAGGCGATCTATCGACTGCCACATCGTCGCCTCCATCTTTTCGGTGTTGGGCGGAAAGAATTCGAACGACACAGCCGGTTTGTTTTCAAATTTGATATTCATGCAGTAGCCACTCCGAGCAACCAGCCCGGGTTGTTGTCTGGAATCGACCGTGGCTGTGCGAGACGCAGTCCCGTTTGCGCAGCCCAGTCGGCGAAGTCGGATTTAATTTGTTCTGCCGTGCGCTCGCCGGTAGCGGACAGCAGCAATAGGCGTCCGCCAGCATTTAACAGACGCAGGGCTTCGGTGATGACATCAGTCGGCCGCTCGGCTTCGCCAAGCACGCCGTCAAGGATGATCGTGTCGAACTCCTCGTTGTTGAACGGCAACGAGTACATATTGCCGTGGCGAAGGGAATAGTTTGGCGAACCGGCCAGCAGCAACTCAGCCCGAGCCAGCCGCCGCGCGTCAGAATCAATATCAACCCCGACGGCGCGATGTGCTCGCGATGCCAACAACTTGAGGATGCGGCCCTGCCCGCAGCCGATATCCAGCAAATCGCCCAGCGGCGCTGCGACGGTCAGATCGACGAGCGCTTTGTGCAGCTTGCGTTCATCGCCTGTTGGTACCAGCGGCGCAGGCTCGTCTTCCGCGCGCAGCTGCCTGAGCTTTTCTACGTCGCGTGCAAACTGGGGTTCGTCGTCGGGTAGCAGAGCCAGCAAGCGTCGACGGGCGACGGCGTGATCATCGTTGAACGGCACACGGTAGAAAACGTAGTGCCCGTCGCGAAAACGCTCGAGCAGGTTCTCGCCGATCAGCTGCTTGAGGTGCTGAGATACCCGCGGCTGACTGAGACCGGTCACATGCGTCAGCTCGGACACGCTGCACTCCGCAATGCCGCACAGGGCAATGAGACGAACCCGGACGGGATCGGCCAGGGCCTTGAGCTGATTCAGCAGTCTGTCTGTCGAAGCCTTCATATAAATATATAAGCATTTTTTTATATTTACGGCCGAATAGTATACATCAACCCTGGCGGGAGACAGCGATCAATCGAGAATTTTTCCGGGATTCAGAAGGTTAGCGGGATCCAGAAGGCGCTTGAGGCCCCGCATCAGCGCCAGCTCATCGTCATCGCGACTCAGGCCCAACCACGATTTTTTGTCGATACCGATGCCGTGCTCCGCGGAGATTGAGCCGTCCAGACCCTCGAGGCAACCGTAGACAATCTCATCAACGGCAGCGTGATACACGTTGTCCGCGAAGGGCTTTACGAAAATGTGCAGATTGCCGTCGGCGATATGACCAAAGACCTCGAACACCGCGTCCTCACGCCAGGCCAACAGCCGCTCCTGCAATCTGGACACATAGGCCTCCATATGCCGGATGGGCAGACTGACGTCATACAGGTACGCCGGCAATGCCGAGTCGAATTCCTCGCGGATGTTCCAGAGAGCTCGACGCTCACCTTCCGACTTGGGCAGGACAGCGTCGACGACATCGCCACTTTCCATACCGGCCTCCAGCAGACGCTGGAATCGCTCTGCATCCGGCGCGGGATCGGCACCCTCGGCCTCGGCAATAACGTAATACGGGTGGTCGGCAGCGAGTGGCAATGCATGGCCGCCCTCACCGCATACCGAGGTGATGTAGGAATTCCACATGACCTCGAAGGCGCTCAGGGTACCAGCGAGGTTCGTCTTTAAAGCGCTGAGCTGCCGGGTTACGGCATCGAACGAGGCGCAGGCGAACATCGCGGTGTCGCGGCTGCTGGTCTGCGGATAGAGCCGCACGACCACGCGCGTGATGATGCCAAGCGTGCCTTCACTGCCAATGAACAACTGCTTGAGATCGTAGCCGGTGTTGTTCTTCAGCATCTGGTTCATTGAAGAAATGACGGTGCCGTCGGCCAGCACCGCCTCGAGCCCAAGCACGACGCTGCGCATCATCCCATAGCGCAGGACGTTGATACCGCCCGCATTGGTCGCCACCGCACCGCCGATGGTGCAACTGCCTCGCGCACCAAAGTCGACCGGAAAAAGAAAGCCCTTGTCAGCCACGTGCTCCTGCAGCGTTTGCAAAATGACGCCGGCCTGGACGATCGCGATGCCGTCTGCGACGTCGACAGATTCGATGACGTCCATGCGTTCAAGCGACACGATGACGTCAGATGCGGTAGACGCCGCACCCTGCACAATGCCCGTCAGGCCGCCCTGCACAACGACGCTTTGTCGATGTTCATGGCAGGTACGCATAACGAGGCTGAGCTGCTCCGTCGTCTCCGGACGAACCAGGCATTTGGCCTCTGTCGGCGAGGAGTCCCAGTAGGATGTAGCGCGGTCGCGCAACGGCTCCGCAGCAACCACGAGGTCTGACCCCAATTCGTCCTGCAGCTTGTGAAAAATGCCTGTCACTGTTTTATTGCACCAAATCGGGACCGCCTACCACATTATCCGCGAATAGCCGTTCAACATCGACCGCATCGAAATGCCGGCGGCTCCCGCAGTATTCGCAAATGACCTCAATATTGCCCTGCGCTTCCAGGGTCTGGCGCGCTTCTTCCTCGCCGAGCATCCTGAGAACGTCTTCCACCTTGCGCGCCGAGCAGCCACAATGGAAATCCACCGGGCGCGGCTCGTAGACACGCACATCGTCCTCAGCAAACAGCTTGCCGATAAGCTGCAGGCTCGTGTCACTGGCAAAATCGCGGGGCGACAAGGTGTCGATCAGGAAATGCAGGCGATTCCAGTCGTCTTCGTCGATCGGCTCGCCCGGAACCTGCTGCAGCATAATGCCTGCCGCGAACTCGTGATTAGCCAGCAGCGCCACATGACTGGGCACCTGCACCGAACGCGCAAAATAGTGCTCAAGACTTGCGGCCAGCGATGTTGGGTCGATGTCGACAATGCCCTGGTAAGGCCGTTCGCCCGCATCGACCGTTACCGCACAGTTTGCTGCAGATGTGAGCTCGGCAAAGCTCGTCGCCGCACTTCCTTCGTACACCGCAGCCATGCCGCGCATACCCAGCTCACTGGTGCATTGCATTACGAGCATTTGCAGCACGCCCGAACTCTGGATCTGCAAAGTGATAATACCGTCGAACTTGAGGCTTTGGGCAATCAGCCCGGTGGCCGCGGCCGCCTGGCCCAGGGTTTCCATAACCAGGGCGTCGTAGTCATGGTCCCGCAGCATGCGCCGCCAGGTGCGTGACAGATGAATGAGTGAGCCGCGCACGGGAAGCGCCTCGAACCCGAATGGCGTTATGCTATCTGCGGACATGTCAGACGGAAAGTTTGGCTTTCAGGATCTGATTGACCTGTCCCGGGTTCGCCTGGCCTTTGGTCTCTTTCATCACCTGGCCGACAAAGAACCCGATCAGCTTATCCTTGCCCGCCCTGTACTCGGCGACCTGGCCAGGATTCGCTTCGATGACCTTGTCGACGACCGCTTCGATCGCAGAGCTATCCGTAATCTGCTTCAGACCCCTGGCTTCGATGACTTCGTCGGCCGACCCGTCGCCCGCCCACATAGCCTCGAACACCTGCTTCGCGATTTTGCCGGAAATCGTGTGGTCGTGAATACGCGTCAGCAATCCGGCCAGCTCGGCGGCCGGTACGTTGCTATCGCCTATCTCAAGTCCGTCCTTGTTCAGCGCACCGGAGAGCTCGCCGACCACCCAGTTAGCCACGAGCTGCGCATTCGCATCCGTTGCCGCCGCCACCGCTTCGAAGTAGGCAGCAACCGCGCGCGAAGTCGTCAGGAGTGCCGCATCGTCTTTCTTAATCTCGTACTCCTCGACGAAACGCTGTTGCTTCGCATCGGGAAGTTCGGGCAATTCTGCGCGCACCGACTCGATGAAGTCGGCAGCAATCTCAACCGGCAGTAAATCGGGATCGGGGAAGTAGCGGTAATCGTTGGCCTCCTCTTTCGAACGCATCGAGCGCGTTTCATCCTTATCGGAATCGTAAAGCCGCGTTTCCTGTACGACCTTACCGCCATCCTCAATCAGCTCGATCTGTCGCTCGACCTCAAAGTTGATGGCTTTTTCAACGAAGCGGAAGGAGTTCAGGTTCTTGATCTCCGCGCGCGTACCGAAGGCTTCCTGACCTTGCGGGCGTACCGATACGTTGGCGTCGCAGCGGAACGAACCTTCCTGCATGTTGCCGTCGGAAATACCAAGGTAGCGCACGATCGTGTGAATCTTGCGCATGTACGCAACCGCTTCCTTTGCTGACCGAATATCAGGCTCGGACACAATCTCAAGCAGTGGCGTACCGGCACGGTTCAGGTCGATGCCCGATGACTTGTCGAGTCCCTCGTGAATCGACTTGCCTGCATCTTCCTCCAGGTGGGCCCGCGTGATCCCAATACGTTTCTCCTTGCCTTCGGCATCGGAGACAAACAACTCGCCGTGCTCAACGATCGGCAGCTCATACTGGCTGATCTGATAGCCCTTCGGCAGATCCGGATAGAAGTAATTCTTGCGTGCGAAGACCGAACGCGGTGCAACCGTGGCATTAACCGCAAGCCCGAACATGGCCGCCATATGCACGACCTCCTTGTTCAGGACGGGCAATACACCGGGATAGCCCAGATCGACGAGACACGCCTGTGTGTTGGGCTCCGCTCCGTATGCCGTTGACGCACCCGAGAAAATTTTGGACTTTGTCGCGAGTTGGGTGTGAATCTCGAGACCTATCACTACCTCCCAGCTCATGCAAAGCCCTCCGCGCAGGCCGTGTGCCAGTCCGTCTGTTGCTGGTACTGGTGCGCGCAGCGCAGTAGCGTGCTCTCGGCAAAGTGCGAGGCGACAAGGTGCAGCCCAATAGGCAGGTCGCTAACAAATCCGCAGGGCACGGATATCGCAGGCAGGCCCGCAAGGTTAGCGCCAATCGTGTAAATATCGTTGAGATACATCGTGATCGGGTCATCGACCTTGTCGCCAAGCTTGAACGCCGGCGTCGGCGTCGTGGGGCCTGCGATAACGTCGACATCGGCGAATGCCTTCCTGAAGTCGTCCGCGATCAGCTGACGAACCTGTTGCGCCTTCAGGTAGTACGCATCGTAGTAGCCGGCAGACAGCACATAGGCGCCTGTCATGATGCGGCGCTTCACCTCATCGCCAAAGCCCTCGCCACGACTGCGACAGTAGAGGTCGAAAAGATCGTCAGCATTCTCGGCGCGGTGACCAAAGCGCACGCCATCAAAGCGCGACAGGTTCGACGAACACTCGGCCGGAGCGACAACATAGTAGGTGGGTACCGACAGGTCGATATTCGGCAGGTCGACTTCAACCGTCGTTGCGCCAAGCGACTCGAGGACAGCAATGGCCTCCTTCACAGTCACGGCACAATCGGCATCCAGGCCTTCGTCAAAATGCTGGCGCACGACACCAACACGCAGACCTTTGATCGAATCGCCGATTTCTCCGAGGTAGTCAGGCACCGGCACGTCAACCGAAGTCGAATCGCGTTCATCGAAGCCGGCCATCACGCCCAGTACACGCGCCGCGTCGTCGGCAGTGCGCGTAATGGTTCCAGCCTGATCGAGGCTGGACGCAAACGCGATCATGCCGTAGCGCGAGACCCTGCCATAGGTCGGCTTGATACCCACGGTATTGGTCAGCGCGGCGGGCTGGCGGATAGAACCGCCGGTGTCCGTAGCGGTAGCAGCAGGCGCAAAACGCGCGGCCACCGATGCGGCCGAGCCGCCCGATGAACCACCCGGTGAGCAATCGAGGTCCCAGGGGTTGTGGACGGGCCCGTAAAAACTGGTCTCGTTGGACGAGCCCATCGCGAACTCGTCCATGTTGGCCTTGCCGAGGACTACAGCGCCAGCGGCCGACAGGCGTTCGACGACCGTCGCATCATACGGCGACACGAAGTTGTCGAGCATCTTCGAACCGCAACTCGTCTTAACGCCGCGCGTGCAGAAAATGTCCTTGTGAATAATCGGCAAGCCATTGAGCACCCCGGCATTTGAGGCAGCCCGATCGCCATCGGCTTTCGCAGCGGCTGCGAGCGCAGCATCCCCTGTTACCGTGATCAGGGCATTGAGCTTCGCATCGTGCGAGGCGATGCGATCAAGCAACGACCGGGTAACGTCGACAGAAGTGAATGCCCCACTCTCGAGACCGGCGGTCAATTCCGCCATTGTCATCGTGTGCAGAGCCATCACTCGATCACCTTGGGGACGAGATACAGGCCGTCCGTCACGGAAGCGGCATTCTCCTGGTAATGATCACGATGATCTGGCTCCGTGACTACATCGGGACGCAGCCTTTGGGCGAGGTCGAGCGGGTGCGCCATGGGAATCACCCCACTCGTGTCCGCCTGCGACAACTGATCGACAAAATCGACGATTTTAGAGAGCTTCTTGACGCTCTCGGCGTACTCATCTTCGCTTAATTTGAGTCGCGCCAGCGTTGCAATCTGCTGGACCTGGTCTTTATCAAGTGACACGGTATTTTTCCGCTAATTTCAAGAGGGTTACCGGGACCCGCCGCGGCGGGCACGCAATAATACACGGCGCCTTGTGGAATGTCGTGCGCATTGCTAGATTACGCCGTTAATTCGTTTTTGGGATTCCACCCCGCATGTTCAAGAATATCCTGGGTTATTTTTCGAATGACCTGTCCATCGATCTGGGCACCGCCAACACCCTGATTTACTCCCGGGGGCACGGCATTGTGCTCGACGAACCCTCTGTTGTGGCTATCCGCGAGGACTCCGGCCGTGGAGGTCGCATTGTCGAAGCGGTCGGCATGGAGGCCAAGAACATGCTGGGGCGTACGCCAGGCAACATCACGGCGATTCGGCCCCTGAAAGACGGCGTCATCGCCGATTTTACGGTCACCGAAAAAATGTTGCAGCATTTCATCCGAAAAGCTCACTCCTCACGCTACTTTCGCCCGAGTCCGCGCGTTCTCATTTGCGTGCCTTATGGCTCGACCCAGGTTGAACGACGGGCTATTCGCGAGTCGGCCGAAGGCGCAGGCGCGCGCAAAGTACACCTTATAGACGAGCCGATGGCCGCGGCGATCGGCGCCGGCATGCCGGTGCACGAGGCGCGCGGCTCGATGGTGCTGGACATCGGTGGCGGCACCTCGGAAGTCGCGGTGATCTCGCTGAACGGTATCGTGTATGCGGCATCGGTCCGCATCGGCGGCGACCGCTTCGACGAAGCGATCACTAACTACGTGCGCCGCAATTACGGCATCCTGATCGGCGAAGCGACCGCCGAACGCATCAAGCACGAAATTGGCTCGGCATTCCCGGGCCAGGAAGTTCTGGAGATCTCGGTGAAAGGCCGCAACCTCTCCGAGGGCGTGCCACGCAGCTTCACACTGAACTCCAATGAAATCCTCGAAGCACTGCAGGAACCGCTGCAAGGCATCGTCGGGGCCGTCAAGGAAGCGCTCGAGCAGACGCCTCCTGAACTCGGTGCTGACGTTGCAGAGCGCGGTATCGTCCTGACCGGCGGTGGCGCCATGCTGCGCGACCTCGACAAACTTCTGATGGAGGAAACCGGATTACCTGTCGTCATCGCCGACGACCCGCTGACCTGTGTCGCCCGAGGTGGCGGACGGGTGATTGAGCTCATAGACGAGCACGGTCCAGCTGTATTCGGACTGGAGTAATCGTCGTTAGACGCGCGTAACGATGGTCGCGTCCCGGGGAAATAACAGCAATCCCGCGCGTATACCCGCGCTGGGTCTGCGGGTTCTCGCACTCATCATCATCAGTATTGTGCTGATGTATCTGGACCATCGCGAGAACCACCTCGATGGTATCCGCCAGGGCATCGGTGCGGCTGTCTACCCGATACAACTTGTGGTCGACGCGCCCGTACGCCTGTGGAACTGGCTCGGCGAGTCCACAACCTCACGCAATCAACTGGAACTCGATTTGGGGCGGCTGCGGGCCGAGCGCCTGCTCACCAATGCACGTTTGCAGCGGCTCTCCGCGCTGGAGGCGGAAAACGCCCGCCTGCGAGCATTGCTCGAAGCCCGCTCGACCGTCCGCGATGAAGTGCGCGTCGCCGAAATCATGGCCGTAGATGCCAATCCCTATGAACACAACCTCATCATCGACATCGGTAGCCGCGACGGCGTTTATGATGGCCAGGCCATCGTCGATGTAAATGGCGTGGTCGGCCAGGTAATCCGCACCGGTGTCATGACGGCGCAGGCGGTCCTGATCAGCGATGCGGACCATGCGCTTCCCGTCGAAGTAAATCGCAACGGTTTGCGCACTATTGCCGTGGGCACCGGCGAGATCGATCGCCTTGACCTGCCGTTTCTGCCAAACAATGCGGACGTCAGGGCCGGCGACCTCCTGGTAACCTCCGGCCTTGGCGGCGCATTCCCTTCCGGATACCCGGTCGCCGTTGTCAATTCGGTAACGCGCATTCCGCAGGAGCCGTTCGCGGATGTGACCGCCACGCCTGCGGCAGCACTCGACCAGGTTCGCGAGGTCATGCTGATCTGGTCAGCACCGCCGCCTGTTGTGGAGGAACCCGACGAATGAACAGGGATCACGGCTCTCGCAGGCTACCTGTCATCATCACGTTCATTGTGGGCCTGATGCTGACGGTGATGCCCCTCACTGAATCGGTCGAGCCATTTCGCCCCGACTGGCTCGCGCTGGTCGTCATTTTCTGGGCGATGCAGTTACCGCGAACCTGGAGCGTTGGGTCTGCGTGGTTTATTGGCATCGTGCTCGACGCCTCCTACGGCACACTGCTTGGCCAGCATGCGCTGGCGCTTTGCGTGATCGCTTTCGCAACCGTGCGTTTTCACCTGCTTATGCGTGTCTTCCCGTTGTCGCAGCTGTCGGCCACGATTTTTGCACTGCTTGCCCTGTACCAGTTCATCCTGTTTTGGATAAATGGCGTCGCCGGTGTTTCAGCACCGACAATGACGTACTGGGCACCGGTAATTACGGGCACGCTGATCTGGCCGTTTCTTTTCCTGTTTCTTTCGGGGGTTCGTTACGGCTCCCGGTCGGGGGGTTAGAGAAGTGGTCCCGACACCATGAGCGCCCTCCTCTCACCCATCAAGGATGTCCATTCGGAGCGCCGCCTGTTTCTTGCGCGCGTCGTTCTGGCGATTGTCATCTCGCTGCTACTGATGGGTTCCGTGGTCGCGCGACTGGTGCAATTACAGGTCGTCGATCACGAGCTGTTTGCAGAAAAGTCGCAGGGCAACCGGGTCCGTATCGAACCTGTTCCACCTATTCGCGGGCTTGTATTCGATCGCAAGGGCCGTGTCATTGCGGAAAACCTGCCGGCGTACCAGCTGGAGCTGATTCCGGAGCAGGTTGAAGACATTGACGACACACTCAACCGGCTCGCGGCGATCAATCTCATCGAATTCGAGGACATCCAGCGTTTCAAGGATCTGAGCCGCAGCGGACCGCGCTTCAAGCCAGTCACGCTCAAGTTTCGGCTGACAGAAGAGGAAATCGCGAATTTTGCGATTCAGCGGCCGCGCTTCCCGGGCGTCGATTTTCAACCACGCCTCGTGCGGCACTACCCGGATGGCGACCTCGTTGCACACGCCGTTGGTTACGTTGGCGCGTTGAGTGCCGACGATCTGCAGCGCCTCGATCCTGCGAGCTATGCCGGCACGTCACACACCGGCAAGACCGGCGTGGAAGGCAGCTTTGAATCGGACCTGCATGGCGATGCGGGTTACCGTCATCTCATCGCCAATGCTCGCGGCCGCCAGGTACCGGGTGACTCGAGCGAACTGCTCGACTCCCTGCCCGTTGACCAGGTGCCCGCGCCAGGATCCAACGTCTACCTGAGTATCGACCTGGACCTGCAGAGAATCGCGACAAAAGCACTCGAGGGACGGCGTGGGGCATTGGTGGCGCTGGACCCAAGAAACGGCGAGATTCTCGCACTGGTGAGCGCCCCGGCCTTTGACCCGAACCTGTTTGCCGTCGGCATGTCGACGTCGCAGTACCGCGAGCTGAGCGAAAATCCGGATCGGCCGCTGTTCAATCGTGCCGTACGTGGCGCTTATCCACCCGGCTCGACCATCAAGCCCATTCTTGCGTTGGCAGCACTCGATACCAACGCGACCAGCCTGACGCGCAAAACCATTTGTCACGGCTACTTCCAGCTTCCCAATGACGACCATCGCTACCGAGACTGGAAACCGCAGGGACACGGTGCCGTCGACCTGCACGATGCAATCGCGCAGTCCTGCGACGTGTATTTTTATGGAATCAGCGGCGAACTTGGCATTGATAACATGCATGATTACCTCGACCGCTTCGGGCTGGGCACAAAAACGGGCGTTGATGTAGGCGGCGAGAGCTCGGGCCTGGTGCCATCACGCGAGTGGAAGAAGAACAACTTTCGGGACCGCGACAACCAGCGCTGGTACCACGGCGAAACGGTTATCGCCTCAATTGGCCAAGGCTATATGCTGGCAACGCCGCTACAGCTTGCCGCTGCGGCCGGTGCGCTCGCAACCCGCGGGGAACGGTATCGGCCGCACATGGTCGCCGCAGTCGAAGACCCACTCACCGGTGAGCGCCGCATAGCGCAACCCGAACGCCTCGTCGATGTCGAAATCAGCAACGAGTTTTACTGGGAAAGCGTGATTGGCGCCATGCACGACGTGATGCAGGGCCCACGCGGCACGGCACGCGCCGTCGGTTTCGGCGCACCTTACGAAATGGCAGGCAAGAGTGGCACAGCCCAGGTCGTGTCTATCGCACAGGACGAAGAATACGATGACGCTGAACTTGAAGAGCGACAGCGCGACCACGCCCTGTTTATTTCTTTTGCGCCACTCGATGAGCCGCGCATTGCCGTGGCACTGATTGTCGAGAACGGTGAAAGTGGTAGCGGCGTCGCGGCGCCAATAGCAAAAGCCATCATGGATGCGTACCTGGGGTACGGTGACGATGCGCCTTAGCGATACACAAAGCCTCTTCGCACCCAACGCGCCGCCGATGACAAGTTTTTCGGGCATTCTGCGGCGCCTCCATATAGACGGCCCCCTGCTTGGCGGGCTGTTACTCGTGTGTGCCTTGGGCCTGTTCGTTCTTTACAGCGCTGTTGGTGAGAGCAATCGGCTGCTCATGAACCAGGTGGTGCGCATCGGGGTCGCGATCGTGGCCATGTTGGTCGTTGCGCAACTGCCCCCCGATTTCCTGCGACGCTGGGCGCCCTGGGGCTATGTCGCCGGCCTGGTTCTGCTGGTTCTCGTATTGACCCAGGGCGACGTCGGCCAGGGGGCCCAGCGCTGGCTCGATCTCGGTATTCGTTTTCAGCCTTCCGAAGCCATGAAGCTCGGTGTGCCGATGATGACGGCCTGGTACCTGCACGACCGCCAGATTCCACCCCACCTGGGGCAGCTTTTCATTATCGCGGTCATGATTGCAGTGCCAACGCTACTCATTGCCAAGCAGCCCGACCTCGGTACGTCGCTGCTCATTGCGGCCTCCGGCGTGATCGTCATCGTGCTGGCGGGCATGTCGTTCCGGCTGATGCTTGGCCTGGCTGTCGCCGCCGTGCCCGGTGCTCTTGTACTCTGGAATTTCATGCAGGATTACCAGAAGCAACGCGTCCTCACACTGCTTAATCCGGACAGCGACCCGCTCGGCGCCGGCTACAACATCATTCAGTCGAAGATTGCCATCGGCTCCGGCGGGATGTTTGGCAAGGGCTGGACCAATGGCTCACAGGCAAAGCTGGAATTTCTGCCGGAACGCGATACCGACTTCATCTTCGCCGTGCTCGGTGAGGAGTTCGGCCTGCTGGGTGTCCTGACGCTACTTACGCTTTATATGTTCGTTGTCGGACGTGGCCTGTACATTGCGGTGCAGGCACATGACACCTATTCGCGCCTGCTCGCCGGCTCCATCAGCCTGACGTTCATGGTTTATGTGTTCGTGAACACGGCAATGGTCACAGGAATTGTGCCTGTCGTCGGCATTCCGTTACCCCTCGTTTCTTTCGGCGGTACCTCAATGGTGACGCTGATGGCGGGTTTCGGTATTCTCATGTCCATTCACTCCCACCGGAAATTACTGCCGCACTGATGAAAAATCGCTTACTCGCTACCGCTGCGATCTTTGCCGTTTCCGTTTCCTGCTCCCAAGCTGCCGACAAATCGTTCCTGGATGTGACGCGTCCGGATGTCACGGCATTCATCGACGAGATGGTTACCGAGCACGAATTCAGTCGGGATGCGCTTGCCGACGTCCTCGGCAGGGCCGAAATCAAACAGTCCATCATCAAGAAGATTTCTACGCCCGCCGAGAAAAAGCTGAGCTGGGCCGAGTACCGCAAGATCTTCATTACGAAGGAGCGCATCGCGGCCGGCACGACCTTCTGGCTGGAGAATCGCGAGATGCTCGAGCGTATCGAGAAGGAATCCGGCGTTTCCGTCGAAATGATCGTGGGGATTATCGGTGTTGAGACCTACTACGGTCGCATCACGGGCAGGGACCGCGTTATCGATGCGCTGGTCACACTGGCTTTTGACTATCCACCACGCTCGAAATTTTTCCGCAACGAACTTGTGCAATTTCTTATTCTTGCGCGCGAGGAAAAGATTGATGCAACCGTGCCGGTCGGTTCTTACGCGGGCGCGATGGGACGACCACAGTTCATGCCGTCGAGTTTCCGTGCCTACGCAGTGGATGCTACGGGTGACGGCAAGCGCGATATATGGGACAACTGGGCTGATGTGTCAGGCAGCGTCGCCAACTACTTCGTCGAGCATAAATGGCGTACAGGCGAGGAAGTTGCGAGCCAGGCCACCCTGAGCAATCGCTGGAAGGGGCCGGTGCCAGAACCAAAGAACAAGCTCAAGGCCGCCACAACGGTGGAATCACTCAGCAGGCAGGGTGTCGTATTCGCGACGGACCTGTCCGCGGACAGCAAGGGCGAACTCCTCACTTACGAGGGTGACGGTGGCACCGAACATTGGGTCGGCTTCCATAACTTCTTTGTGATCACGAAATACAACCGCAGCGCGATGTACGCGCTCGCGGCGTACCAGCTCGGCCAGGAAATCGCGCGCAAGGTAGCGGCTAATGCGGGCTAGGTTGCCGCTGCTGGCAATCAGCCTGCTCGCGCTCTCCGCCTGCGGCGGCACCACGGTCAAAGGCGATGGACCGCCGTCGGGAAGCTCACGAATCCCTGACATGTCGGGCGAAGTCACGCCCCGCCCCGAGGCACGCAGCCGCTACGGCAATGGGCCGGTCTACGAGGTTCTCGGTAAACGCTACACGGTCATGCCGTCGAGCTCGGGTTACCAGGAACGCGGCGTTGCCTCCTGGTACGGCAAGAAGTTTCACGGCAACCTGACGTCGAATCGTGAACCCTACGATATGTACGCGATGACGGCAGCGCATAAGACGCTGCCACTGCCAACGTACGTACAGGTGCGCAATCTGCGCAACGACAAATCCATCATTGTTCGCGTCAACGATCGCGGACCCTTTGTGCACAATCGCATCATCGATCTTTCCTATGCCGCGGCCATCAAACTCGACATGATCAAGGACGGCACGAGTCTTGTTGAAGTGACAGCGATCAGTTTCGACCAGCCGGCAGGCGACAGGCCAACGCGAACCGCTACGTCACGTTCAGCGCCCCCGGTGAAATCCGGCGTCTCGCAACCTGAACCAGCTGACCACAAGGTATATGTTCAGGTTGGCGCCTTCGGCGATCGATCAAACGCAGAGCGCCGGCTTGGCGCATTGTCGCTGGCCGGTATCAAGAATGCCTTTATCCACGAGGAACGTGCACCAGACCGCGTGCTCTACCGAGTCCGAATCGGACCTGTAGCCGGTGTGACGCAGTACGACGTGCTCGTTGATGAGCTCGAGGGTATCGGAATCACCGATCCTTACCTAATTTCTGATTAGCCGCGTACAATACCCGCCCAAACCGATTCACCCGTTTCAGAGGCCACATGTCTACACGCTTGTCCTGCGCTCTTCTTACCCTCGTTTTCCTCTTTGCGACAAATGCTCACGCGCAGTCAATGATGCCGGCCCCGGCGCCGCCGATCATCGGTGCCAAGAGCTACCTGGTTGTCGATGGCACCACCGGGCACGAACTGGCGTCCCTCGATCCCGACTCGCCGCTGGCACCGGCCAGTCTCACCAAGATCATGACAACGTATGTGGTCTTTAAGGCCCTCAGTCAGGGGCAAATCCAGCTCGACGACGAAGTAACGATCTCCGAGCGCGCCTGGCGAACGCCCGGGTCGCGCATGTTTATCGAAGTCGGCACAAGGGTGAGGATCGAGGATCTTTTGATGGGGATGATCGTGCAGTCCGGCAACGATGCGAGCGTCGCGCTGGCCGAGCACATCGCTGGTACCGAGGGCGTATTCGCGCAGATGATGAACCAGTACGGACAGCAGCTGGGCATGCTCTCAAGCCACTTCGTCAACGCCACGGGCCTGCCTGCCGAGGGTCATGTAACCACCGCGCGCGATCTCACCACTCTGGCCCGCGCCCTGATCAACGATTTCCCCGACTATTACGCCCGCCACGCGGTCAAGGAATTTACGTACAACGATATCAAACAGAGCAATCGTAATTCGCTATTGTGGCGCGACCCGTCCGTCGATGGCATCAAGACCGGCCACACGGATGCCGCAGGCTATTGCCTCGTTTCCTCGGCCCTGCGCGATGGCATGCGTATCGTTGCCGTCGTACTCGGCACCTCGAGCACCAGGGCGCGCACGGATGGCAGCCAGGCGCTCATCAATTACGGTTTCCGGTTTTTCGAAACAAGGCTGCTGTACAAAGCTGGCGAAGAAGTCACGACGGCGCGCATCTGGAAATCGGAAAACATCACATCTCGACTTGGCGTACTTGAGGACCTGTACATCACGGTGCCAAGAGGCAGCTATGACAAACTCGAATCCACGCTGGACATTCCTGCGATTGTCGAGGCCCCAATTGCAGCCGGCCAGCCTGTCGCCGAGCTGAAAATTAGCCTCGGTACGGACCAGCTCCTGAGCACGTCGCTGCGTGCGCTCGATGACAATCCCATCGGTTCATTCTGGCAGCGTACCAAGGACAGCATCAGCCTCTGGTTCGAGTAAACATGACTGAAGAATCCGCAATCGAATTTCCCTGTGAGTTTCCCGTCAAAATGATGGGGCATAACTCGCCGGAGTTTCGTCTAACCGCCCGCACGCTCATTGAGAAACATACGGACACCGTCGCGGACAGCGCCATAAAAGAGTCGCTAAGCCGCAATGAGCGATTTGTATCGATCACCATTACCGTCACGGCGACGAGCCAGCAACAACTCGACGACATCTACCAGGACGTTTCGGATCATGAAGACGTCCTTATGGCGCTGTGAAGACCAGCTACCTCGGCCGCCAGGACTACGTGCCGCTCTGGCGCGAGATGCAGAAATTCACGGACGAACGTGATGAGTCGACGCCGGACGAAATCTGGTTTTGTGAACACCCACCTGTCTTTACGCTCGGACTCAATGCAAGCAAGGAACATCTGCTGGCGCCCGGTGACATTCCTGTCGTGCAAATCGATCGCGGAGGCCAGGTTACGTTTCACGGGCCCGGCCAGCTCATGGTCTATCCGCTGATCGACATTCGCCGTGCCAATATTGGCGTGCGCACGCTGGTAACTGCGCTCGAACACAGCGTCGTCGACCTTGCGGCCGAACACGATGTCGCGGCAGCTGCACGAGCCGACGCACCCGGCGTTTACGTGGAAGGCAATAAGCTGGCAAGCGTCGGGCTTCGGATCCGGCGCGGTTCGAGCTTTCACGGCATGGCGCTGAATGTGGATGTCGACCTCGAGCCGTTCACGCGTATCAACCCTTGCGGCTACGCGGAACTCAAGATGACCGACCTGCACCGGCTGGGCATCGATCTGCCGTTGGAATCCACCTCAAAGAAATTACTTCCGCACCTGCTGCGACACCTTGGGCTGCCCGGCAACTGAAGCGCTGGGGTCACTGCAGCGCGGCGAGACGTTCCGGCGTGCCAACATCAGCCCACAGGCCTTTATAAAGCGAGCCTGACAACTGGCCTCGATCGGCCGCCTCGCGCAGCATTGGTGCCAGCGGAAAGCGCCCTGCTTCACATCCGTCGAAGAATTCAGGCCGATAAATCGCAACGCCACTGAATGTGAACACCGCACTTTCGCCGTTGCGAATCAGGCCTTCCTCGAGATCAAAGTCGCCACGCTCCCGATATTCGGGTGTCGGCACCATCACCAAATGCCCAAGGTGACTGTCACTTATTTGCATATCGGGCACCGGCATGTCGGTGTAAATGTCGGCGTTGACAACAAGAAACGGTTCGATGCCAAGCTGTGGCAGCGCTTTATGAATGCCGCCACCTGTCTCGAGAATATCCTCGCCTTCCTGGCTGTAGATGATCTCGAGGCCGTAGCGTTTGCCCGAACCCAGACGCTCAACAATTTGATCGCCGAGCCAGCCGAGATTGATAACGACAGTGTCAATGCCTGCGGCATGCACGTTGTCCAAATGGCGTTCGAGCAAACTCCGGCCGCGCACCTCGACCAGCGACTTCGGAAGCTGGTTTGTCAGTGGTCGCAGGCGTTCACCGCGTCCAGCCGCGAGAATCATTGCCCTCATTCCGGGCCGTCCATGCCGGGCAGCACCCGCGACTCGATCAACTCGATAACGAATTCGAGCTCCGGATAACGCGGTCGGAGTTCGACAACGTAGGAGAGCGTCCGCGGAATATCGCCCAGGTAGGCCGACTTGCCGTCGCGGTGACAAAGCCTTGCGAATATGCCGGCCGCTTTCAGATGACGTTGCGCACCCATGAGCTCAAAGTACCGACGGAATTGTTCTTCGTCGATACCTTGGCGCACTGCCGTATCCAGACCATTGTAAAACTCAAGCGCCCAATGCCATACCTGCTCGGCGGGCCATTGCACGTAGCAGTCCTTGAGCAGCGACACGAGATCGTAGGTGAGCGGACCTTCAACGGCGTCCTGAAAATCGAGTATTCCGGGATTGCCGGTTGTGGTCACCATCAGATTGCGAGAATGGTAGTCGCGGTGCACGAACACCTGTCGCTGATCGAGGGCATTTGCAACCAGCAGGTCGCAGCAGGTTTGCCAGGCCTGTTCAGCGTCATCGCTGAACCCGATATCGAGATGTGTACCGCACAGCCAGTCATGAAACAACGAAAGCTCAAAGCGCAGTAGCTTATCGTCGTAGGGAGGCAGCCGCGACTGATAGGCAGCGCCACGGCTTTGCATGGCAAGCAATGCCGCAATTGCATCCGCATACAATTGCGGCACGGTGGCTGTGTCCTCAAGTAAAGCGTCCAGGTACTGGCGACTGCCCAGATCGCTGAGCAAAAGGAAACCGTCATCGAGGTTGGCTTCGATAATGCGAGGTGCGTTCAGCTGCATGGCTTCGAGGTAACCGGCCACGCGCAGGAACGGCAGGCAATCTTCCTGCTCGGGCGGCGCGTCCATTACGATGAAACTATTTGCGCCTGACTGCAATCGAAAATAGCGACGGAAACTCGCATCGCCGGAGGCGGGCACCGGTTCGCTGCCGGCGACGGCGTCGATGCCACTGGCCCACGCCTTTAATGCGGCGAGGCGGGCATCTGCCGGGGATTTGGGGCTCTCGATGTCAGATCTCCGTAACGCGTTTAAGGACCTAATAAACTATGCGAAGGTAACAAATCCAAATGCTTGATAACATCCCGTTACTACAAGCCCCGGCCTACAGCTGATCCGAACACCGTTTTGTCCGCGAAACCACTTATTTTTGCCTGCACCCTGCTGGCTGTGACACATGCGCACGCGGCCGATGAGCTGTCGTGCCAGACGTCCATTGGCAGGCCATTATCGGCCGAATCGCCGTTCAGCACCGTGATTACCGATAATCCCGAGACCATCTTGTTTGAACTCGGCTCATTTGAGATGCAGCTCGGTGACAATCCGACGGCCAGCATGACCGGCGGCGTGCTGCTGCGCCGTGACGACAAGCTCGCGGCTGCCGAGGCCGCGCGCTACATTCCTGAGCAACGGGCATTGTTTCTTGAGGGCGGCGTGCGTTACGAGGACCCGGGCACCCTGATCCTGAGTCGACAGGCCGAATTTGGGTATGGGACGGGCCGCATTCGATTCGAAGGGGCGAAATTCTGGCTGGGGAGCAGCAGTGCGCGCGGGGCTGCCGACGCCCTGGAAATCAATGAGAATGGCACGCTGTCGCTCGGCGGCGTCGAATATACGACTTGCCCGCCCGATTCGGAGGACTGGCTGCTGCAGGGCGAGTCCATTGTGCTCGACACGGGGGACGGTGTCGGCACCGCCAAGAACATGAAGCTGCGCTTCAAGAACGTGCCCATTCTCTACCTGCCGCACATCTCGTTCCCGATCAGTGACGCGCGCAAATCCGGAATATTAACCCCTGAGATCGGCAGCTCCGGCCGCAGCGGCAACGAAATTCGTGTCCCATATTACTGGAACATCGCGCCCAACTACGACGCGACCATTACGCCCCGCTTGTTGACGAGCCGCGGACTCCAGCTCGCAGCAAACTTCCGCTATCTGACAGAACGCAACGAAGGCGGCGTGACGGCCGACTATCTGTCTAACGACAGCATCGTCAACGATTCGCGTCATCAACTGCAGTTCAATCACCGCACCTTGTGGGACAACGGCTGGCGCAACCAGATCAATTTCCGGGAGGTTTCTGACAGCCAGTATTTCGAGGATTTGGGCGGTAGCCTGAGTATCTCCAGTATCACGCACCTGAATCGTCACGCCAGCTTCGACTACCACTCGAAGCATTTGTCGTTCTTCGCGCAAGCCCAGGACTACCAGACAATTGACGAGGCGATTTTGCCGGACGACGAACCCTACCGCCGCTTACCGCAGGTCCTCGTCAATACCGCCTGGCCTGTAAGCTTCTTGAATCTGGGCCTTGACAGCGAGCTCGTGAACTTCGATCGAGATGTGGGCGTAACCGGTTGGCGATTCAACGCGACGCCGTCCGTCGAAATCCCAATCAGTAGACCGGGCTGGTTTTTCACACCCGCGATAGCGCTGGACTACACGCGCTATGAGCTTGCGGATACTCTGCCCGGAGCTGAGACGGATCCGACGCGCACCGTGCCAATCACCAGCGTGGACACAGGACTCGTGCTCGAGCGCATGATGTCGGGAGCCAACCGCATCCAGACCATCGAGCCGCGCTTGCTGTACGTGAATATTCCGTATCGGGACCAGGACGGGCTGCCCGTCTTTGACACGATTACACCGGATATCAATCTCGTGCAGCTCTATCGAAAGAATCGGTTCCTCGGCGGCGACCGCATCGGTGATACGGAACAGGTCAGTCTTGGCGTAACGACACGCGTGCTCGACCTGGACTCAGGCCGCGAGCTAATGACCGCAACAATCGGCCAGACGCGATATTTCAGCGATCGCGATGTAGCCCTGCCTGGATTGCCAGTGTCGACATTCGAAACGTCGGACTACATCGCACAGGTGCGCTTTGGACT
>JAIBDF010000131.1 GCA_024679535.1 Chromatiales bacterium | reverse complement strand
CAAGCGCGGCATTCCGGGCACTGCCGCTGAAGTGTACGGTTGCCTCCGACAATGTATCGAGATCGAGCTTTGTTTCGGCGGGCGAACCGCGCCATCCCTGGGGTGGTTTGCGGCCTCGGTACGTCACGCTTGCCAGTGCCCCGGTGCTCGCCGCAGACAATGCATCCAATGCACCGATGGCACCCGATACGACGCGCAACTGGCTGCCGCCGGACCGTGCGGCGGCGGCGAGCCGGTTATACAGGTCGGCGTCAGCCAGGGCACCCGAGGAAACACTGATGAGGTTGATACCGCGCGAAAGCACTGCCTCGCCGTGCTGACGCAGTGCCGGATGGCCGGCACAGTCGGCCGCGAGATCAATCGGGGCCGCCAGGTCATCGACGCGGTGCGCGATCTCGACATCATGGCCGAACAGCTCTCGGGCCCGCGACTCCATGCCCCGCTCGATGATTGCTGCACCGATGACGACGTCGTCGTGTTCAGTCAGGTAACCAGCGACAGCCTCGCCAATAGCCCCGCATCCGATAATTGCGATTGTCTGCATCTACGCGACTATCCCGCATATACCTGTCAGGCAGCAACCTCGGTCATTTTTGACCGGCCAACATCCAGCATCCGCTCGACGGCTGCCCGTGCCCGGTCAGCGACGGCGGGGTCAATTTCCACTGCCGGACTCAACGTCTCGAGAGACGCCTGGATGTTGGCCAGCGTGATCTTTTTCATGTGCGGGCACAGGTTGCATGGGCGAATGAACTCGACATCGCTGATCCCTGCAGACACGTTATCGCTCATCGAACACTCGGTAACCATGAGGACTTTCGGCGGTCGCTCGTTGATGACGTAGTCCTGCATCTGCGCGGTTGAACCGACGAAGTCAGACATCGCAAGAACGTCAGGGGGGCATTCGGGGTGCGCGATAATTGTGAGGCCCTCATGCGCAGCGCGGAACGACTCAAGCTCGTCGGCCGTAAATCGTTCGTGAACTTCGCAGTGTCCCTGCCAGGTAATAATTTCGACATCGGTCTGTTCTGCGACGTAGGACGCCAGGTACTCATCCGGCAGGAAGATCACACGATCGGTGCCCAGCGATTCAACGATCGCCAGCGCGTTACCCGACGTGCAGCAAATATCACACTCGGCTTTCACCTCCGCCGACGTGTTGACGTAGGTCACGACCGGCACACCGGGGTATTGCTCGCGAAGTGTGCGCACGTCGGCCGCAGTAATCGACTCGGCCAGCGAACAACCCGCCCCGAGATCCGGAATCAGGACCGTTTTTTCAGGATTCAACAGCTTGGCCGTTTCCGCCATGAAGTGAACACCCGCCACCACGATCACATCGGCATCTGTATCCACGGCCTGCTGGGCCAGCGCCAGCGAGTCGCCGGTAATATCGGCTACGCAATGGAAAATCTCAGGCGTCTGGTAATTGTGCGCGAGGATGACGGCGTTCTTTTCTTTCTTCAGTTCATTGATCGCCGCGACGTAGGGTGCGTGAGCAGGCCATTCGATATCGGGAATGACCGATTTCACACGCTCATAGAGTGGCGCCACCTTCTCAATGGTCGCAGCGTCGATCTGGTTAACTGGCATAGTGCACCTGTACAATTAATGCTCGATTGGAGTATATATTCGAATTGTGCTCATTTAGAGCATATATTTCAATAGTTTCATATGAATAAAACCGACACTCTTGTAGACCTTCTGGGCGTCATCGTGGCCGTCACGAAGGGCGCGCCTCGTGTTCTCGTCGTTGATCGCGGCACCGGGATTGCCCTGCCCAACGGTCCCTTCATTCCCGGTGAACACGCGAGTCTTGAGGACGGATTTCGGCAGCTCATTGAGAACCAGGCCGGCCTTGACCTCTACTACATTGAGCAGCTCTACACGTTCGGCAACCGTTTCAGGACTGCTGACGAAATCGATGGCGGTCCGAGAACCCTGTCGGTTGCCTATGTTGCACTGACTCGCGAGGACGAGCCGCCGCTGGAAGGCACCCGCTGGGCGGACTGGTATGAGTTCCTCCCCTGGGAGGACTGGCGCACTGGACGTCCCGAGGAACTTGACTCGTTAATCGCGCCACGACTTGCACAATGGGCCTCGGAGATACGTGGGCAGACAGCACGGCGCAACCGGGAAGAACGCATTAATGTGACTTTTGGGACCCCGGGGACGATAGAAATGGACGCGGTGTTGACGCTTGAGCGACTGGAGCTGCTGTACGACGCCGGCATCATGGCCGAATCGGATCGCGATAAGCGGGCAATTGCCGGAGATTCCAGAACCACGTCACCCGTCAACATCGGTACATCGATGATCTCCGATCACCGCCGTGTGCTCGCGACGGCTCTCGGGCGGATTCGCGGCAAGCTCGCTTACAGGCCGGTTGTGTTCGAGTTGCTGCCGGGTGAATTTACCTTGCTGCTATTACAACAGGTTGCCGAAGCACTGAGCGGTACACATTTACACAAGCAGAATTTCCGCCGCCTGGTCATGAACGCTGACCTCGTTGAGCCGATCGGAAGAACGACGGCTGTCGGGCGCGGCCGCCCTGCCGAGCTGTTCCGGTTCCGGCGTGAGGTGCTGGGCGAAAAGCTGACCGTGGGTCTGTCGCGACCGACCTTGCGCGGGGATTAGGTGAATCGGAAAACCAAATCGTACGCGGAGCGCCTTCGTTTCTACACCGACGAAAGCAACGCAGTTCACGAGCAGTATAAGTCCGACCCGGAGCTGCGGCGGCAATACGAAAACTTCCTTGACTGGCAGGTTGCCTACTCGCTCCCGTTTTACAGTGAATTCAGGGAGGTTCCACAAACCGCAGCGGCCGTCGAATTTGTGATCTCGGACCTGATTGGAACCAACATCAGTGCGCGTGATGCAGACCTCGCACGCGTGGTACCGATCATGGTTCGGCTATTGCCCGAGAAGGCACTGCAGGCACTGGCGTCAGCGTTGGAGCTGAACGCGCGAGCGCTCTCGATCAACCTCGACATTTGTCGGACGCTGTTCGAGCACACCAACATCAGCGCAGGTATCTCGGAACAAGACTATTGCGACGCGTTCCGCCGGTCGACGACACTGGATGAGTGCGTGGAGTTGATCGACCTTACTCTTGCGCTCGGTCACAACCTCAAGCGCCTCGTACGCAGGCCCGTACTCGGAATGACATTGCGCGCGATGCACCGTCCGGCACACGCTGCCGGGTTCGGCGCCATGCAGGACTTCCTCGAGAAAGGATACTCAACCTTTCACGCTATCGAAGACATAGATTACTTCCTCGATCGGTTTGCCGTGCGCCTGTCGGAAGTATTCACGCGGATCTGCAAGAAGCCATTGGACACCCTGAACGCCACGCCATCTCATGCGCACAGCGCATCCCTGCCGTAGTAACTAAAGAACTCGAAATCCGGCGCCATTGCTCCAGATCACGGGAGTGGTAAATTTGGATTGCCGGGTACCATTCGAACGTCGAAACGGCGACGTAGTAGTCATCACCAACACGGCAAACAGATGGATCAGGATTGAAACCTCTCAGGATCGGGTTCCTGATTTTGTTCCTTGGCGGCACTGGCGTTACTCCTTGATCCGGTCATTGTAAACGTTTACCGTGGAATGCAGCATTAGCGGATAACTGACGAAAACAATAAATAAAACAGAAAGTTGAATATACATGTACGCACTCCGCACGGTCGGGACAATTTGTCTGCCGGATGCGCAGGCTGTATAGAGACGCCCAACCTGGAAGAACCAATTGATCAAGACTGAGCGCAACGCACTTTTTTACGCCGCCGTTATCTCGCTCGGTGGATTCTTGTTCGGATTCGACGCTGCGGTCATTTCAGGCGTCGTGAATTTCATAACACCCGAGTTCAATCTCAACGAGTGGTGGGTTGGTGCTGTCGTCAGCGCGCCAAGTCTTGCCGCAATCATTGCGGCACTAACAGTCGGACCAGTCGCTGACTATGTTGGCCGCAAAAAAGTCATGCTGACGCTTGCCATGCTGTACACGATATCGGCAGTGGCCTCGGCGCTTGCACCCGACGTCATTACCCTGCTTGTCGCGCGCTTCATTGGTGGGCTGGCATTTGGGACATTGATGCTGGCGCCAATCTACATCGCCGAGTTAGCCCCGGCAAGATTACGGGGCCGCATGGTATCAGTGAATCAGCTCAACATCGTCGTCGGATTCTCGGCTGCCTATTTTGCCAATTACTTTATCTTCAAGGCGAGTGGGTCTGGTTCCGAATTTTCGCAGGCTCTTGGATTGGACAAATGGGCCTGGCGCTGGATGCTGGGCCTCGAAGCAACGCCTGCGGCGCTGTACTTCTTCTTTATGCTGATCGTTCCTGAAAGCCCTCGCTACCTCGTCTTGCAAGGGCAAACGGAGAAGGCCCGTGAGATTCTGACGCGCATTTCTCCCGCAGAGAAGATCGAGGAAATCCTGTCCAGTATTCAGGGCAGTGCCCAGCAGGCGACGTCGAACCTGCTCGGCAAAATCAAGGATATGTTCCGCCCGGAACTGCGCATGGTCATTATTGTCGGGCTGATTGCCGGCATCGCCCAGCAAAGCAGTGGCATCAACGTCGTGTTCTTCTATGCGCCAACGATTTTCGAGCAAAGCGGTGTAGGCACGAACGCCGCTTTCGCACAGGCGACCTATGTCGGCCTCGTGAATGTCGCCTTCACAGTGGTCGCGATGCTACTCATCGACCGGCTTGGACGCAGACCACTCATGTTGATGGGACTCACGGGAATTATCATCAGTATGTCGCTGGCGGCTTACGGCTTCCATTCGGCTTACTACGAGTTACCGGCCGATGCGGCGACCACGATTTCGGCCGAGCAGGATATATCGGGCCTGGACTCGATTATCGGCATCCGCTACGAAGACGACATTGCGTTCAAGGCCGCCGCCAGCGCCGCGATTGGCGAAAAAGTATTCAAGGCGAATGAAGCCAATCTAATGCAGTCGGCCGTCAACATGAACGCGACTGTCGTTCTCGTCGGTATTCTGGGCTTCGTTGCGTCGTTTGCGTTTTCACTGGGTCCGGTGATGTGGGTGCTGTTTTCGGAGATATTCCCAAACCGTATTCGGGGCGTCTGTATGGCCTTCATGGGCATCGTGAACAGCGGCGTTTCATGGTTTGTTCAGTTCATATTTCCGTATGAACTGTCGCGCCTCGGTAGCGCCGGCACCTTCATGGTTTTTGCCATTTTTGCAGCCATTTGTCTCGTACTCCTGGCCTGGCTGATGCCGGAAACACGTGGCCGATCGCTTGAAGAGCTCGAGCGTGAACTGGCGGTCAAGCCGATCTAGGAGGAACGGGCGCATGAACAGGATTCGCTGGGGAATCGTCGGTGCCGGCCGTATCGCACATACGTTCGTGCAAGCCATGCCGGCCACTGACAATGGAGTGGTTCAGGCAGTCGCTGCCAGAAGCGGCGCCTCGGCGCGCGCATTCGCAGACCAATACGCCATTGCATCCGCGCACGACGGCTACGAGGCGCTGTTCGCCGACCCTGACGTGGACGCGGTGTACATTGCCACCCCGCACACTTCTCACTTACAGAATGCGAGCGACGCGTTGCAACAGGGCAAGGCCGTACTGTGCGAGAAACCGATTACAGTGAACGCGACGGAATGCCAGCAACTCATTGAAACGGCCGGGCAATCCTCAACCTATCTCATGGAGGCCATGTGGACGTGGTTCTTACCGGCGATCCGCAGGGCCAAGGAGTGGGTGGATGCAGGCCGAATCGGCAAGATTGTTCGAATCCATTCCGATTTTGGCTATCCGCAGGAATACCATCCCGACAAGCGCGAATATGATGCCAGGCTCGCAGGTGGGTGCTTGCTTGAAATGGGCGTCTACCCTGTCGCGCTCTCGACACTATTTGCCGGGCGCGATCCGGACAGCATAACGGCTGTGTCCCGTCATGCGCCCAATGGTGTCGAGGATGACGTCGTCGCAACCTTCAACTATCCCGACTTCGTCGCGACACTCGGAACCTCATATCGCGCCAAGTTGCGCAACTGGGCCTATGTAATCGGTGACGCTGGTTACGTGGCTATCCCTAACTTCTGGTGCGCCAACGAATGCCAGCTTTGGGTTCTCGATGACATGGTTGACAGCTTTGACGACGGCCGTAAAACCAACGGCTTCAACTACCAGATTGATGCGGTGCAGGCCGACCTTGCAGCCGGGCGAACCCAGTCCACGATCATGCCCTTGTCCGCCAGCCTGAGTTTTCAATCTCAGATGGATCGGATTCGCGCCACGTTCTAGACGGTCCGGTCCTCGACCACGCTCGACGTCGAAAATCGGTAGCGCATGTTTCGGTAAACGCAGACGTCAGTAATATTGTCAGGCGTTCCCTGCGGTGCCGCGCGGAAGTTCGTCGAAAACCGATAGCGACCCCTGATCGGCAGCACGCGGTGCCAGGTATGGCCATGCAGCAATACCAGGGTTCCCTTTTTCGGACGCAGGACGACCTGACCGTCAAACTCACCGGCCGGATCGCCGCACGGCAAGAGCCCCCGTTTGTCTGAGCCCGGGACGACGACGGTCTGTCCGCCGAGTTCGTCAGTGATATCACGGGTATACACGAGTCGATTCAAATTGTGGCGGCGGGCGTCATCTGGCGGACAGTCTTGGTGCCACGCCTGCCCGGCGGTACCCTGCTTCGAAAACATCACCATGCAGTACTGGGATTTCCAACCTGGGCCGAGTATGGCGTCGCTCAATTCATGCAAACGCTTATCGTTTTCGATCGAGTCAAAGTCCTGCACGCCCTCCTGTTGTGGAAACCAGGGGACGACTTCTGTCTTTGCCTTCTCGAGAAATTCGTCGTCATGCGAAAAATCCGGATTACGGCCGTAGTGGTCGCGGATGATCTTGTCCAGCTGATCCATCGACTCGTCGTCAAAGAAGTTCTCGATGAGCAGGTAGCCTTCGCGATCAAACCTCTCTTTGTATTTTGCAATACTCACGGCTGATTCTCGTCCCTGGAAAACTACTTTGCCTTGCAGTAGTGGTCGATAAAGCGTTGGTGCTCAGGCAGGTGACCAACATATTGATAGGCGAGGCTCTCTTTTAACAGCGCTGTCAGTACAATTCCACAAATCAAACCTGCATCGCTGCGAAAATCGACGCGCATTTCACGCGACGAAACGGCAACATGTAATCGCCGACGCGCTGCAAGCGATTACCTTTGCAATCGGATCCGTTATCACTACGCCATGACAAAAGCCATCAATGCCGACCACCCCCGCATCCGCGCCGCCTGGCAGGGACGCATTTCGGGCTGCATACTCGGTAAACCCCTGGAAGTATTGTCATTTCGCGAAGGCCGCGATGGCCTGATCCGCTACCTCGACGGCGCTGGTGCCCTGCCCCTGTGCGGCTATGTCCCAGCCGTCGAGGGCTCCCTGGTTGAGCGCAGGGCTAAAAACTGCTGTGCCGGTCATATCGAGCGGGCGGAATCTGACGACGACATCAATTACACCTTGTTGGCACTGCTGCTGCTCGAGCAGCATGGCAGCACGCTTGCGACCGAAGACGTTGCCCGTGCCTGGTTAAACTATCTACCAGGCGGCACGACATGGACTGCAGAGCGCGCCGCTTACCGCACCCTCCTCAATCGTATGGACGACGAATTTGTTAACGGCGCTGCGCCCGGCTTTGACCTCGCAGAGTGTTCCGATAATGGCTATAACGCGTGGATCGGCGCGCAGATTCGCGCAGACCTTTACGGCTGGGTTTGTCCTGGGCAGCCAGAGATGGCCGCCGAGCTTGCGACCCGGGACGCAGTTTTGTCCCACCGGGATGAGGGCGTCTACGGAGCAGCCTTCATTGCAGCACTTGGCGCGGCCATTCCCGCGGCCACGGATATCGATTCGGCACTGGATATAGCGTTGCAATGTATTCCCGCGACCAGCGCCGCAGCAGATGCTGTCGTGTTTGCGAGCAAGCTCGGCAACACCGGCGATGCGGTGGATCAACTGCATCGGAAATTTGACGGCCTTTCGCCTGTGCATGCCCTGAACAACCTGGCAGTTGTTGTCTGGGCGCTGCACACGTTTCGGCACGACTTCAGTGCGGCGATTTGCAACGCAGTCATGGCGGGCTGGGACACCGACTGCAATGGTGCAACCGTCGGTGGCCTCAT
>JAIBDF010000056.1 GCA_024679535.1 Chromatiales bacterium | reverse complement strand
GCCGCGTTCTCATAGCTCAGCCCAAGAAACTTGGCGAGTACATAGCCCAGCGCGAAAATCACCACAGTCTGGATAAACAACGGTATGGCGATCCACAGGATGGTCAGCGGATTTTGTACGATCGTTTCGCCCTTGAACGAGAACAGGAGCACGAGCGTGATGAGCAAGGCAGTAATCGTGACCGGCGTCAGGAAGTGCAGGAACCTCTCCTTGAACCAGTCTTCACCCTTGGCCGCAATGATCCACCTGCGCGACAGGTAACCTGCGACCAGCGGTAGCGCCACGTAAACACCGATCGATAACAGCAGTGCCTGCCAGGGTACCGGGAGTTTGCCGACACCGAGCAGGAAGCCACCCAGGAACCCGAACAACAGCAGCATCGTCAGCGAGTTGATGGCCACCATCACCAGCGTGTGGCTGTCGTTACCTTTGGAAAGATAGCCCCAAACAAGGACCATGGCGGTACAGGGTGCGATGCCCAGCAGAATGCAGCCGGCCAGGTAGCTGCGCCACAAGGGCACCTCGAGCATCTTCACGCCCTCGACGAGCACGACTGTCCCGGATCCGTAACTGTCACCGACAACAAAATCCTTGCCCAACGGCATTTTCACGAGATCTGTCGCCTCGGGCCCGATAAAGCCAAGGAACAAGGATCCCAGGAAGAAGCTGGCGATAAGATACATCGTGAACGGCTTGACGGCCCAGTTAATGAACAGCGTGAGCCCGACTGGTTTCACCGCCCGGCCGGCTTTAAGCACTTCACCGAAGTCGATCTTCACCATGATCGGGTACATCATGAAGAACAGGCAGATTGCGATCGGAATCGAAACGACCGGCGCGCCATTGACAGAAATAGCCATTGCATCGAGCGACTGCGCGACCTCGGGTGCGACCTTGCCGAGCGCGATGCCGGCGACGATGCATAACCCAACCCAGACGGTCAGGTAACGTTCGAAGAATCCCATGACAGGGATTGTCCCCCTTTTGGACGCCGTTTCCTAGATCGAACGTGTCGCTATCGCCGGAGATATACCGCTTGCCCGGCGCGCAGGGCCCGCCACGGCAACCTGTCCGACGACCCAGAGAACAATCATCGCAACCGGTATGACGTACCACGCCAGCGGCGTCAGAGCGAAAGCCTGCACCATGACGATATTCAGACCAACCGCAAGCACGCCTCCAGCAATGACGCCAACGCTGCTCACAAGGAAATTTTCCAGCATGAAGTAGCGGACGATTGCCGGCTTCGTCGCACCGAGTGCGCGTCGAATTCCGATCTGGCGCGTGCGTCGCGCGACACTGAAACTCGCGAGCCCGACAATGCCAAGACCCGTAATTGCCGTTAGCAGCAGAATAATGAATGACAGTATTTTGATCATTGCGGCATCGCCAAGATAGGACAGCTTGCGCGCCTCCTCTGCGGACCCCAGACCGCGAATGATGCGATCCTTGTTACTCCCGGACAGAAGCTCCTCCGCCTGAACCATGAGTTCGTCCCGATAACCTGGCTCGGTACGAATGACGTAACGGGCGAATTCGGATTCACGTCGCAGCGGCACCAGCATGGATCGCTCAATGCCTGTCCATGTCGGCCAGGGAGCCTGCATGCGCTCGACTACACCGACAATATTCGCCGGATTTTCATCGTTGAACCAGAAGGTCTTGCCGACGTACGATCCTTCATGTTCAGGGAACAGATCCTCGGCCAATGCCTGAGTCACGATCACGGTTGCCGGCCAGAAGTCGGGACTGTCAGAGTCCCAGGACACCTGGTCCGGCGCGAAGTTCTGGCCATCGACCAGGTTGAGGGCAAATGTATCGAGGCCGTGCTCGTCGACAAAGTAGATGGCAGAACTGGAAACGCTTTTGCCGACACCCGGCTCGCGGTGCAGACCCTCTGACCAGCCGCCCTGACGCAGCGGGAAGGAGTTCGTTTCAACCGCATTAGCAACGCCCGGGAGGCCGCGCAACAGGTCGAGATCCTCCTGCACCAGGGTTTTCGCATCCAGTTCGGGATTGAAGCTGACACTGACCAGGCTGAACGTATTCGCATCGTCAATGCCGCTTGGGCGGCTCATCTTTTTGGAGCGTTCCTGCATAATCGCGAACGCGTTGACCATGACGGCCATCGTCACAGCTATTTGCAGCGCGATGAGCAGGTAGCCGCCCTTGTTACGCATCATCGCCCGCCAGATTGGTCCAAATTCCATGGTGTTCTCCTACTGCAGACGAAGGTGGCTTGCGGGCGTGATATTGCAGGTCCGCCAGGTGGGATACAGTGCAGCCCCAAGCGCTGATGCGATGGCGAGTACAACAGCCAGCGCAACCATCGACCAGTCCATTCGGACCAGGTGCTGAATGAACTCGTACTCGATAAAGATATTCTCAATGCCGCGCAGTCCGAACCACGTCATGACCACGCCCAATGCACCGCCAGCAACGCCGATCATCCCGGCTTCGATAACGTGCTGTTTGAAGAGTTCCGCCCTGCTCGCGCCAAGCGCCCGGCGCAGACTCGTATCTTTTGCACGACGCATCGCCTTCGCCAACAGCAGGCCGATCGTATTGAGAAGGCAAACCACCAGGAACAGAATAGCGAGGCCAAGCAGCACATCAACATCTTCATCGACCACCTCGTTGTACTTCATCCATTCTTCGGGCGTTCTCAGATGATTGTTGAGCGGTCGCGGAAAACGACCGAGTAGCTTCTGTTCCTCGACGTAGGCGTTCAGGAAGTCCATGTAGTCCTGTTTGGCAGACGCATTTTGCAATTCCACCCACATCTGAATCCAGATGCACTCGGACGCGAGAAAGCCCTCTCGACCGCTTCCTTCTTCGATCGGTTTCCAACAGCTCGTATTGCCGTTGTTGTCGAATCCGCTCGCAATAGCCAGGGAAAACGGCAAGAACAACTGGGCTGGCGCCTCGAATGGATTGTTGTTGACGTCGTAGTACTTGGGTACCGGGTTCCAGGTATCGAGCACACCGCTCACGCGGTACGCCGCATCATTGAGCATCAGCGTTCGTCCCACCGAATCCTCGCCGCCATACAGTTTTTCGTTGAGCTCCCTGGAGAGTACAACGACGTGATCCTGGGTCTCATCCGAGGATCGATCCCAGGCGGCACCGTATAAAAAAGGCACTTCGAACATGGGAAAGAAGTCGGCCGTCGTCGCGCGCGCATCTTCCTGATACGGTCTCGCATCTTCACCATCAGGCTGAACGACACGTGACGTTTTGAAACTTGTGGTCTGGCGAAAGGCCCGACCGGCATCAAAGAGCGCCTTGGCATCGACGTACGTCACCTGTACCGGTGCCCCATCCGGTTCATCATAGGGGTCATCTGGATTCCAGTTGTCGACCTGAACGTGATAGAGCTGATCATTCTTGCTTTCAATCGGATTGCCGCTCATGACGTGCCGAACCGTGAAGATGGTCATACACGCGCCGATGCCAACCGCAATGGCCGCAACCATAAGAGCGCTCAACATGGGATTCGCGCGTATGCTGAGGGTGCCGAGCTTCAGGTAATAACGAAACATTTCGATCTCCCGACTCAGCCCGCCGCCATACTGGCAAGATGCAATTCCGGCGCGTTGTCGCTGACCTGACCATCGCGTACGAAAATATTCCGCCTGGCCCTGTCAGCCAGTCCGAGCTCATGCGTCACCATGATGATCGTTGTTCCCGCCGCATTGATTTCAGCAAGCAGATCCAGAACGCTGTCGGCCATTTGCGAATCCAGGTTGCCGGTCGGTTCGTCCGCCAGCAAAAAGCGTGGCTCACCGGCAAGTGCGCGAGCGATCGCGACGCGCTGCTGCTGCCCGCCTGAAAGCTGCGCTGGTAAGTGCTGCATGCGCGAACCCAATCCGACCATCTCGATCGATTGTTCGATACGCCGTTTGCGTTCGGCGGCATTGAAGCCGCGGTAGCGCAGCGGAACATCAACATTGTCGAAGATGTTCAGCTCCGGAATAAGATTAAAACTCTGGAAGATGAATCCGATTTTTTCGTTACGTACGCGTGAACGTTCCTTGTCATTCAACTTTGAGATATCGCGACCGTCCAGCTCGTAGGTGCCGTCCGACAGATCTTCCAGCAAACCGGCGATATTCAGGAACGTTGTCTTGCCTGATCCGGAGGGTCCCGTGACGGAGACGAACTCGCCCTCTTCTACGGTTAGCGAGAACTCACGCAGGGCATGTGTCTCAACCGTGTCGGTACGGTAAATCTTGGAAACGTTTTTCATGTTCAGCATAGCCCGGTTCTCCTGAATGGCTAATCAGTCAGCAGGACCGTTTCGGCACTGCGAAACGCGTCCAGATTGGAAATTACGATCGTGTCGCCCGGCTGCAGGCCCGCCGTGATTTCGACGGCGCCGAGACTACGCGCACCCGTTTCGATCTGGCGTTTCTGCGCGACACCATTTTCGGTAACCAGATAGGCGATACGCCCGCCGCCGCTGTCGAGGAATTGCCCTCTTTGCACCATGGTTACGTCGTCATACTCGGCAAGCAGAACGCGCACGGTAAGGCGTTGGTTTTGGCGCAGGTTGCCCGGCGTTGTATCGATAAACCGAATGCGACTCGCAACCTGATTGTTTACGATCTCAGGCGACACGGCCACGAGCTCGCCTGCAAATCGCTCTCCCCCGACCTGCACTTCGGCGGTCATCCCGATCGCCAGATCATCCGCATAACTTTCCGGAATCTGAGCGTCGACTTCGAATCGGGAAAGATCGACGACGGCCATCACAGGCGTATCCCTGTTCACCGCTGCCTTTTGGTTAACAAGGAGGTCGCCAACGACACCGTTCACAGGTGACTTGATGAAAAGATCGTCAACCTGCCGACGTAAGTCGGCGACCAGGAGTTCCTGGCGACCGACGTCGAACTCGGATGCCCGTAACTCAAACGCGAGTCGCTCATCGAAAAGGTCCGCATCGGCAACGGCATGTTTGAATGCAAGCTCGGCATTGCGCAGATCGTCGCTGGCCTTCTCGAAATCGATCTCGGGTATGACCCCCAGCTTGTTGGCTTCATCGGCCCGTCGCTTCTCACGGTTCGCAGCGACCAGGGCTATGTCGGCCAAATCGGCGGCTTTGCGCTTCTCCAATGCGAGCTGGCGCGACTCGATGCGCTGGCGCTCGAGCTCCATTTTTCGCTGTTGGAAGATCGATTCAGCCTGCTGCAGTGCGCTCGTCAAGTCCGGACTGACAACAGAAGCCACGACCTGGCCTTCGAGCACGCGCTCGCCAGCCTCAACATCAAGCGTGATGGTTCCCGAGGCGCTGGCGTACAAAGTCGGGCTCACGGCAGCGACAACGCGGCCCTGGATGGAAACGTCTCGGACAAGGTCACCGCGCTGCACTGTGGCGACGCGTACCCGATCGATGGGAACGCTAATGCTGGCGTTGGCCCAACGTTGCACTGTAGGTATCGTTATCCACACCGCAGCAACTACGCCGATACCGACAGCGCCAATAATCAACCGCTTACGTCGTGGATTGACCGGTGCGAGGCGCACGTCTTGTGCGGATGTGTCTTTTATTCTTGGCATCCTTATCCCCCGGGCATTTGAGCGCGTTTTGGATTAGATGCTGCGACACAACAAATCGTTTGATTTTCGCCTGCAGTTGAAGAAAATTCCGATATTCGAGTCGGCTGATACCGGTTTCCACCGGCCCCTTACGCGGAAGCAATTGGCAGAGCGGCACCTAGATTCGCCAGGACGATTGAGCGTGCCGTCCAGTCCAGCTACCTGAGCTTCTCACCGAAGGCGTTCCAGACCTCAACCTCACCAAAGCCCAGTGCACGCACCTCCTCCTCGATTAGCTCGAGGTCACCGACCACCACCCACGTCAGCCTGCCCGCGTCAATGGTGCGCTTTGCCCGCTCGACAACACCGTCTGTCGTCACGGCAGCAACACGATCGGCCGCCGACTCCGCATAGTCGAATGGTAATCCGTAGGCATCCGAATTCATGATAGAGCTTAGAAAGCCGGCGTTGGTCGCGAACGAACCCGGCAAAGAGCGGGTACGGTTCAACTTGATGCGGTCGACCTCGTTCGTCGTCGCAGGTTCGTCGCCCACGTAGCCTTCAAGCTCTTTCAGAATCTCCTGCATGCTGGCTGCGGTCTTGTCCGTTTGTACCTGACCGCTGGTGTAGAACGTCATGGCGCCACTTGGATTTCGGCCAATGGCCGAACGGTATCCGTAGGACCAGGCTTTATCCTCACGCAGGTTCATATTCAACCGCGATTCGAAACTGCCGCCGACAATAATGTTCATTAAGGACAGCTCGGTCCACGTTGCAGCGTCGTACGCGTCGATTGCGTGTCCGGCCACTATCGTGCTCGACGCCCCGCCTGGTTGATCGACGAGAATGACGCGCGCCTTCTGTCCTGGGGCATCGCCGATTTCCTGTAGCGCCGAATTGTTTTTTGCCTGCCACTTGCCAAACGCCTTGTTGGCCGCCTTCTCGGCGGTGGCCATATCGATGTTGCCAATCATGTAGATGATGATGTTGTCCGGCGTGACCTCGGCAGCATGGAACGCCTCAAGTTTGGAGCGATCGACTTGCGCCAACAGCCCAGGCGTCCAGACAGCACCCATCGGCGTATCAGCACCATAGACAGCACGATCGAACAGGCTGCTTGCTGCTCGTCCGGGCGACTGCTCGAGATTCGCGAGCCAGGCACCAACCTGGGCTTTCATTTTCTCGAGCTCCTCATCCGGGAAGGTAGGCTTCTGCAACATCTCAGCAGCCAGGTCCAGCGAAGCCGCCAGGTTGCTTTCGAGAATGCGGTAGCTGTAGGTACTACGCTCCGCGCCGGCACGGAATCCGCTGCCCATGCCGATCTTGTCTCTAGCGGCCGCCAGCGCGCTCGCATCAAGCCGCTCCGTGCCCTTGTCGAGTAATCCGATGACGAACGTAGCCAGCCCCGGTGCGTCGGCCGGTGCTGCCAGCGCCCCGGTTTCAACGACGATTGACACGTTGACCAGGGGAATACTGCCGCGCGTGGCGACGACCAGTTTTACACCATTTCCCAGCGAGGCTGTCTCAATGTCCGGAAAATTGATGGTTGAGTTTGCCGTGACTTCCGGTATCGAAGAACGGTCTGCAACCTGCTCGCCTTCAACGTACTCGGGAAACGGAAATACCGTGAGCTGGTAGTAGCCCCGCGTCAGCCAGCGATTAGCGATGTCGCGCAGCTCATCGGCCGTTGCGGCGTTCAACCATTCCAGCTCCGAGTTCACAAAGAGCGGATCGTCTGAATACAAAAAACCCTCGGCCAACATGCGGCCGATTGCGGCAGTGCTCTCCAGCGAACCCAGCATGTACATATTGACGCCAAGCTTGGCATTCTCCAGAAGCTGCCGGTCGGGACCGTCGGCAAGATACTCAGCGAGCGTTGCATCGACAATCGGCAATACCTGTTCAGGCGTGACATTCGGTCGCAAATCAATCTGCAACGTGAATTCACCGCTCATTACTCGGCCATATGCCCGCGCAGACACGCTCGTCGCGAGCTGCAGTTCGTCGACCAGCTTTTTGCGTAGCGGTGAGTTCTTGTTGACGGCCAACGAGTCGGCAAGCAGATAGCCGAGAGACGAGTCCTTGTTATTCAGACCCGGCATGGCCCAGGTGCGAACGATGCGCGTCTGGCCAACCCGGTCGTACATTGCCTCGGTACGGTTTTCAGGCAGGTAGGGAATCCACTCTTTGGGATAAGACAGTGGCTCGCCAGCCGGCGCTTCGCCGAAGTAATGTTCCACCTTGGCCCTGGCATCTTCGACCGTAACATCACCCGCAAGAACCAGAACGACATTTGAGCCGCCATAATAGGTCTCAAACCACTCATACACATCCTCGAGCGAGGCGGCGTCCAGATCTTCCATCGAGCCGATAACCGAATGGCGGTACGGATGATCAACCGGATAGATCCCCGCACGTATCTTGTCGTAGACCTGCGCATACGGCCGGGTTTCACCCTGGCGTTTCTCGTTCTGAACGACGCCGCGTTGCTCATCCAGCGCTTCCTGCGTAACGGCGCCAAGCAGGTTTGCCATGCGATCGCTTTCCATCCACAGCGCCATGTCGAGCGCGCCTGACGGGACGGTCGCGTAGTAGTTGGTCCGGTCCTCATTCGTCGTGCCATTCATCCCGGTCGCGCCGGCATCAGTGAACGGGGAGAAGTACTCACCTTCACGATTTTCCGAGCCCTGGAACATCAGGTGTTCAAACAGGTGCGCGAAGCCGGTCTTGCCTTCCGGCTCATCCTTGGATCCAACGCCGTACCACATGCCGACAAAAACGGTCGGTGTCGAGTGATCGGAGTGCACGATAACCGTCAGACCGTTGTCGATCTGAAACATCTCGTAAGGGATATCGACCTGAGTGGCAATGTCCTCACGAGCGTGGACTGTGACTGTCAGAAATGAAAGAAATATCAGCGTCAGCAGGTAACGCGTCGAACGAATGGCATTAATCACTAGCAGCTTTCTCCACCTGTCGGTCCGCAAGCGGTGTCTTTGATAAGCGCCATGAAATCCTTATTCAGATCATGCTGGCGCGCAACGATTGTTCCCGCGTGGTCCACGAGAATATAGGTCGGGTAGCCGCGGACTGCCCAGGTCTGCAGGAGCTCACCCTGCGGCCCGACATGCCAGTTGGCCCAGTCCATCGGCGTGTTCTCCTGGAACCCGGTGACTGTTTCGATCTCTTCGTCGACACTGATCGACAGGATCTCAAACTCGGCATCAGGCAGGCTCTCGTCGAGCTCGACCATTTTGGGAATCGATCTGATGCAGGGGCCACACCATGTCGCCCAGAAGTCGAGCAGCACTGCTTCGCCTTCAAAGGCCTCAATAGTCTCCTCGAAGCCGTCCAGGCGCAGACCCGTGACGTTCGGAATCTTATTGCCGACGGTCAGGAAATTGAGGTTATAGAGCAGGTCCTCCTCGGCCTCAGCCAGCGTCGGAAAAGGAATGGGCTCGCCGTCGTCAGTGTAGCGGCGGCGTTTGATCAACTCCTCATTTGCAACGCCCCTGCTAAGGCCCGTAGCAAAATCAATGCCACGCAGGCGATGTCCCGGGCGATCCTCAGCAGGCGTATCGACAGCGTTAGCGAACCGCAGCTGCCGCGATGCTGCGTAGTACTTTGCTGTCGCGCGGGTTAATGGATCGTCGGGCGTGTTATTAGCGTAGTTTTCGAAGAAATCGTCGACCTCGGGGAACCAGCCAACGGGTGCCCCGAAGTCGAGATTGAACAGTGCGCTGGGCCAGCCATCGAAGCTATCCTCCTGCGCGGCCAGCGTCCGGAGACCCAGCAGCATCGACGACACGCCCCCGGGAGCTCCGCGCGTCTGTTCAAGGAGGAACATAGCCGCATCGCGCATTTTCTCATGGCCTGCCGCCTTGACGATTGCCGTTGCGGCCGCCTGTGCATCGAGGATTTCAGGATGCGGGCCACGCTCTTCTTCTTTACGGCGGTCCTTCTCTTCCTGCGACGCGTCCGAAGCCCGGATCTCATCGTCGACCTCATGCCAGATGGCGTCCAGCTCGATGTACTCCTGTACAGGCACCCAGTCAGGTTCGGCGTCGGGGACCTCGAAGTTGATGTACGCATCAAGTTCATCTGCCTCAGACTGAGCTTCTGACGCGGACTCCGCTGTATCGGTTTGGGCAATACCTGTCACACCGGCCGCCTCATCGGCTGCAACAATCGCATCGACCACGGTGCCTGGCGTCAGGATCTGCGGCAGGATCGTCACCGTCTCAAGCGATGAGCCCTTCGGGAAATAGAGATACAGCGGCACGCCCGCCCGGTCGTACATCTCCAGCCACTCCGTGATTTTCGGATCTTCCAGCGTCCAGTCGCCTTCGACAACCTTGATACCGCGTGAATTGAACGCCTCTGCAACCGTGTCTGTCGACAAGGCGACGCGCTCGTTGGCCTTGCAGCTGATGCACCAGTCGGCAGTGAAATAGACGAATACAGGCTGACCATCGGCGATGTACTGCTTCACCTGGTCGGGATCGAAGTGCTCGAGCTCGAGACCACCCATCGTGCCGGCGGCAACATGGCCATCTTCATCCAGCACCACCTTGCTCGCATCGATCTTCGTGTACATATAGCCAGTCGCCAGCAAGCCGATCAGCGCCGTCACGTACCAGGCACCTTTTGTCTTCGACATGGCACCCTTGCCATAGGCCCACAGCGTGAACGCCAGCGCCAGCGCAGTAACCATGCCCGCAAACATCGAGGACACGCCGAGCACGCGGCCGCCCACCCAGAAGAAGTACAGCGCCGCCAGGAACATCGGGAACGCGAGGAAGTGCTTGAACGTTTCCATCCACTGGCCCGGCTTCGGCAGTTTCTTGCCGATATCCGGCACAAAAGTCAGCAGCAGGTACGGGAATGCCAGGCCAAAGCCCAATGCCAGGAAGATCGTCACCAGGATCGCCGAGCTCTGCTGGAACGCAAAACCAATGGCGGTTGCCATGAACGGCGCTCCGCAGGGCGTTGCCACAACCACCGCGAGTACACCGGTGAAGAAGGCGGCCTTGCGTTCGCCTCCCTGCGTGAGTTCCTGCCCGACGCCCATGATGCGGGTGCCGACCTCGAAAACGCCCAGCAGATTCAGGCCGATAACGACCATGAGCATGGCAACCAGCATATTCACGGGGCCGTTCTGGAACTGGAAGCCCCAATAGACGGCGTTGCCAGCCGCACGGAAACCGAGAACTGCGAAGCCGATGACAGCGAAGGCGGCCAGTACCCCGAGCGTGTAGATCAGGCCACTCTCGCGCGCCGCTCGCTGGCTCTGTTTCGCCATATTCACCAGGCTCAGGGCCTTCATGCTCAGAATCGGGAAAACGCACGGCATCAGGTTCAGGATCATGCCGCCGAGGAAGGCATAGAAAGCCGCCTCCCAGAATCCCAGGACGACATCGGAGGCCATGACCGGGCTACTCGCGGCAGCCGCCAGCGGACCGTCAGCCTTGACGATATTCAGCGCGACGGCCTGGTGCGCGCCGTCGCTGTCCGTATACGTGAAAATGGCACGCGTTGCTTCTTCGTCAGCAGCGCGCCGCCCGGCTTCCATGGCGAAGGTGATGCCGGCACGCGTAAAACCCGCCGATTGGGTGCTGTATCTGACGAGCTTCCGGGACTCTATGTACAGGTAAGCATCTTCGAGATCCATCGGACCGTTTTCCGCGGCGATTTCGATCGTTACCTTGTCGTCCCTGATTGCGAACCGCGCCGGCCAACCAACGTCGACGGGGAGCTTGCCGCGCGCCTCGGCGAACATTCCGGCGACATCTGCGTTATCACTGCCGTCACCCACTGCCAGCGTAAGCGAGACATCCGCGCGCTCGGGCACGCAAATCTGGTCATCACAAACCACCCAGCGAGCCTTGCCGGCCAGTTCGACGCTGTCCCCTGCTGCCAGACCGCCGGGAACCGTGACGGTCGACATCAACAGGATCGGCTCTTCGTAGCCGTAAGTATTCAGCTCACCGAATGGCAGGAGGTGCGGGGTTGGGAAGACGAATGCGCCGGCTTCAAATCCGTCCGGCAGGTCCCAATCAACCGACGGCTCCATGCCGGCGTCCCCGGGGTTCGCCCAGTAGGCGTGCCAGGTCTGGTCGGGCTCGATATAGAAACCGACCGTGATCGAACCGCCAGCGGCTGGTAGAGTGGTTTGCTCAGCGACCAGATCGATCGTCGAGTACTTGGTCTTGACCGGCGCAGCCAGCGCCGGCGCCGACAGTCCCAGCGCTACCAGCGCCAATAATAGATTGCGTGCTATGCGTGTCATTTTGCGGTTCCCGTTTTCAGGTGGCCGATTCTCTTATGTATTAGACGTTGGAACCAGTGCATATCCAGCATAAACGATGGATTTGCAGGCATGCTGGAGTCTTGTGAGACCACGAGCAAGCGATAAGTTCCGGCTCAGTGCGACCCGTAGACCACGCTCGAGCCAAGATATTGATCGCCAACAAGGCGCACCATACGGTCGCTGGCGAGGTCGTAGATCCAGATCGCATAGCGCTCGCTGCCGCTCACAAGCGTGTTCCAGGCCTCCGTGAGCACCAGCGCGTCCTGATCGGCCAGATAGGCCACGGCCCGATATGAGCTGGCATCGGAGATTGCCAGCACCCCGCGCGCCGATCCGTCCAGGCCCACGAGGTTATAGGACTGCGGCGCATCCTCTTGCTTGCACAGGAGCGCCTCACGCGTATCTACCCAGAGCGCGCCGTCCAGCTGACATTTCTCGGACAACTCGGGCAACGCGCGTAATGCCCGGCTAACCACATCGAATGAGTAAATCGCGTTAGCCGGGTCGACGCTGTAGAGAATGCTCGCGGCAGACACCTGCAGCACGCGAACCCGGGAGCCAAAACGATGCCGGATGATCGTTAGCTCCTCCATTGGGCCATCGCCATAAACTCGGGCTCTGAGGTGCGCCCCATCGTCGAAGATGAGTGCTTCGGGCGCTGGCAGGTAACGGCCGTGGCGGCCATTGATCAGCGTGACCAGACCGAAGGTATCGAGCTTGAACTGCATCAGGCGAAACGTATCCTTGCGGTTGACCGGACCGAATATGGTCAACAGCAACTGGTCGTCGCCAAACGCATCAATCTCCCGAATATCGGCATCACCCACGTTGGCAAGGACCGACACGCTGCCATCTCGCAGGTCGAGCTCACCCAGGTAGCTACCCGCAGCAAAATAGAGGTTGCCCCAGTATTCGCGCGTCTCATCGGGCTCGCAGCCTGAGAACAGCAGCAGGCCAAAGACCAAAGACATTAGCCTGAAATTGACGGAGAATAGTCGCACAAGCATCTCGAGACATGATCAGAAAATGAAAACTACCGCAGCCGCACTGGTGCGTCACGCACTGGAACAGATTGGAGTGCGTTATACGTTCGGCATTCCTGGCGTTCACAACATCGAACTCTACGACGAACTCGTAGGCTCCGACAGCATCCAGCCGTTGCTGGTAACCCACGAGGGCGGTGGTGCCTTCATGGCTGACGCGATCAGCCGAGCCACTGATTCAATTGGCACCCTGGTGATTGTGCCGGCGGCCGGCATTACGCACGCGATGAGCGGCATTGGTGAAGCGTTTCTGGATGGCATACCGATGCTCATCATCTCGGGCGGGATTCGCACCGACATGGACAAATCCTTCCAGCTGCACGATGTCGACCAGCAGGCACTGCTGAAGACGCTAACCAAGGCCCAGTACAAGATCGAACGCCACGAAGATGCCATTCCGACGGTTTACGAGGCCTATAAGACAGCCGTCTCGGGCGAGCCGGGGCCGGTCTTCATCGAAATACCCGCGAATCTGCAGCTCCTGACCGGCGAAGTCGATGGTATGCCCGATGCGAATATCTCGCTGGATCGTCCGACCTTCGATTCCGGCCTGATCGACGCTGCAGTTGCGCTGCTGGCGGATGCTGAGAAACCCGGGCTGTTTGTCGGCTGGGGCGCCAAAGATGTCACTGACGACCTGATCCGTATTGCTGAGCACCTGGGTGCACCGGTGGCGACCACGTTACAGGGCCTCGGCGTATTTCCCGGCAACCACCCGCTGCATGCAGGCATGAGCTTCGGTCCATCGGCGGTGCCTGCTTCGGCTAATGCATTCAAGGATTGCGACGTCATGCTCGCGGTCGGTACACGCTTCGCGGAGATCTGCACGGGAAGCTATGGTGCAGTACCGCCTGAGAAACTGATCCACATTGATATCAATAGCGAAGCCATCGGTGCCAATTACAAGGCCGCGGTCGGTATCTGTGCCGATTCGCGCGATGCCGTACCCGCGCTGGCAGACGCGTTGCTCGCCAAACTGCCTGCGCGCGACGGCTCCGCTATCGGGCAGGCCCTGGCAAAAGACAAAGCAGCGTATCGGGACGAATGGCTCGCACATGATTCCAAGGGTCGAGTGAACCCCTGCCGCTTCTTTGAGGAACTCAGGTCGCAGCTTGACGACGATGCGATCGTTGTTACCGATGACGGCAATCACACCTTTCTTACCGCAGAGCTGATGCGTATCCACAAGGGCGGCGCTTACCTGTCACCCACTGACTTCAACTGCATGGGTTATTGCGTTCCCGCAACCATCGCCGCGAAGCTGGCGCTACCGGATCAGCAGGTGGTTGGCATCGTCGGCGATGGCGCATTCCTGATGACGGGCCTGGAATCAGTGACCGCCGTCTCCAATAGCATCGGTGCGATCTGGTTCGTCTTCAATGATGGCGAGCTGGCTCAGATCGCGCAGGCCCAGGCCATGCCCTACCAGCGCACAGCCTGCACAGATGTAGGCAAGCTGAACTACGAGGCTTTCGCGGCGGCGACCGGTGTCGAATACGTTGCGATACAGAATGACGACGATCTGCAGGACGGTATCGCCAGCACGCTTGCAGCAGCGGCTGCGAACAAGCCGGTGCTCGTCAACGTGAACATCGACTACAGCAAGAAAACGCAGTTCACTGTTGGCACGATGCAGACGAACCTGAAGCGCTTCGACACGAAGAACAAGCTACGCATCGTCGGCCGTGCCATCAAGCGCAAGATCTTTGGAAATTAGTTCTAGCGCAGCTTGCGCAGCAACTTGAATTTCTTGTCGGTGAAGGGCGCATAGCGCACAGCGAGGTCTGGCCACCAGCCACGCCTCATGACCGCTTTCATGTGGCTGAACGTCCGGAACCCGTATTCGCCCGAGTAGCTGCCCATGCCGCTGGGGCCAACGCCGCCGAACGGCAGTTCCTCGACCGTCATGAACATCATCGTGTCGTTCACGCAGGCATTGCCGCTACTGACCGCCTCAAGAAAACGCGCTTCGGCTGCTGAGTCCTTCGTGAAAATATAGGCGGCGAGCGGTTTGTCGCCAGCACGTATGTAGCGAATCGCGGCCTCAAGGTCATCGACCTGCACGAAGGGCAAAACGGGACCGAATATTTCTTCCTGCATGACGTCACTATCGGGCGCCACGCCCGTCAGGACTGTCGGTGCAATGTATTTCGTCGCGGCATCGGTCTTGCCGCCGATGACGACTTCGCCGGAGCCAATATAAGCGGACAGCCGCTCGAAGTGCCTGTCGTTGACGATCCGGCCATACGATTCGGACACGGCCGGATCCTCGCCGAACATCTCGGTAACCGCCTGCTGAATAAGTGGCACCAGCGTCTTTTCGGTGTTTGCGTCCGTTAATACGTAATCCGGCGCGATGCACGTCTGGCCCGCGTTCGTGAACTTACCCCAGGCAATGCGGCGCGCCGTCGTCATGAGATCGGCGTCGGGCATCACGACGCAGGGACTCTTGCCACCCAGCTCGAGTGTGACGGGCGTCAGGTGTTTCGCCGCCGCCGCCATCACAATTCGACCGACATTGCCGCCACCCGTATACAGGATGTGGTCCCAGGGCAGTTCGAGCAACGCACTCGTCTCGGGTACCGCACCTTCAATGACCTTCACGCAGTCGTTATCAAGGTACTCGGGAATACGTCTCGCAATAACGTCCGACGTTGCTGGTGACAATTCCGGCGGCTTAATAACGGCACAGTTGCCAGCGGCGATCGACGCGGCCAAACCGGCCAGCGTTAGCTGCAGGGGATAATTCCATGCGCCGATAATCAACACGACGCCAAGCGGCTCCGGCTGCAACCAGCTCTTTCCTGGCTGGCCGAGCATGGGTGTATGCACCTTGCGGGTCTTCGACCAGCGCTTGAGGTTCTTGCGGCAATACGCGGCGCTTCCAGCCACATAGGAAAGCTCGGTCGTCCAGGCTTCCTGGGGGTGCTTGCCCAGATCCGATTTAAGGGCATCCATCAGTTCCTGCTCGCACTCGGTCATCATGCGCTCAAGTGCGGTCAACTGCTCGGCTCGCCATTGCAGGCTGCGCGTGCGCTCGGTCTCGAAGGTCGCTCGCAGCTCTCCAAACAGTGACGAATAATCAATGGGCGTGGTCATAGGTGTGGCAGCTTCAGTCATGGCAGTTTCTCAATGGGCGTTCACGATCCAGCCGGCTATGCGGCGAAGCTCGATTCTCGCAGAATTCCGGACCCGTTTCATTGGACGGCCGTCCGACGATGAGACGTATGACTAGATGCCACCCATCCGGCAATCCAGGTAGTCCGTGCACAGGTGCCACAGGCATCCGATGGCTATGGCGCGCCATTTCCAGGAGGGAACGGCCAACAGCCCACCATAGATCAATGCGGCCCACTTGGTGTGCAGCGGGTGAAATCCGACGCTGCATCGACTCGGATCGAACACAGGATCGGCCAGAAAATGGTCGAGATCGATCAGCATGGTGCCCACCATGATGAGTCCCGCGTTCCGCCAATGCTCTTTCCAGAACAAGCGCGCAAACAGGAATGGCACTGCGAAGTGACACGAGTAATGAACAATGTGCCGCACCAGATCCATCGTTCCTTCCATGCTATGCCAGGACCATCCGTTCACTCATAACCGCATTCAGTGTAACGAATCGAAGCATCAACCACAGAATGGCCCTACGCAATAGCGGAACGGAATCCCGGTCCATTGGTCAGTACCGGTATCATATGGCTCCCTGAGCCGCTGTTACCGGGCCACCAACCCATCAGGAGCAAGCATGTCTTTTCGCACCGTCTCTGTTCTTTTTCTATTTTCTCTCACAGCGAATTCCTTCGCACAGGACCTGACGCTCGAACAAATCATGGCGGATCCTGACTGGCTCGGGAACCAGCCTGAAGGCGCCTACTGGGGCCCGGACAACCGAAGCGTCTATTTCCAGCAAAAACAGCAGGGATCGGAACTTCGTGATCTGTTTGTGGTGGACAGCAACGATGGGGCGATTGCACAGGTTGCTGAGTCCGACTGGTCGCAGGTGTCTCGTTTGGCGGCTGTGTATAACGAAGCCGGTGATCTGCATGCCTGGACCTACTCCGGCGATATTTACCTGAGTGACGGAGATGCCGTTCGCCAGGTGACCCGTACTGCCGCGGCGGAATCCTCGCCGATGTTCATGAACGACGGCCGCATCGCGTTTGTGCGTGATGGACAGGTGTTTCTATTCGACCGGGTAACGGGGTTCACCGAGCAGCTAAGCAACCTGCAATTCGAAAAGGATCCGACTGACGAAGAGAGCTTTGACGTCTTGCGTGCCCACCAGGAGCGCCTCTATGGCCAGCTGCGCAAGGCGAGCAAGCATAAGGAAGAGGCGCGTGAGCGTGAATCGTCCCTGTTTCAGTTAGACGCGGCGCTGAGTCCTGCCCCGATCTATTTCGGGGACAAAGTGGCGTCGCAGGGCTTTGCGCTGTCACCGGACGGACGACGGCTGCTGCTTGTCACTGGCCCCAAAGATCCGGATAGCGGCAAGGCCGGCACCATGCCGAACTACGTGACGGCGAGCGGCCACGTAGAAACTCGCGAGGTTCGCACGCGTGTGGGTCGCAACGGGCGTTCAACGCATTCTGTCTGGCTGGTCGATCTCGAAACAGGCGAGAAGAGCGAAGTCGACCTCGGCGATTTGCCGGGCATCAACGAGGATCCACTGGCCAAGCTGCGCGCCAGTGCCATCGAGCACTATGTCGAACTCGGCGAGAATCGCGAAAAAGCCGAGGAACGCCTCAAGGCGCCGGACACACGTGGCATTCAGATATGGGGCACGCAGTGGTCAGCTGACGGCTCCGAGGTGGCCTTATGGGTTCATGCGAACGACAACAAGGACCGCTGGATTGCAACGGTCGATTTCGAGAATCTGAAACTGATCAGCCAGCATCGCTCCAACGATGAGGCATGGGTCAACGTTTATCACGGCGAATACGGCTGGCTGAAGGACAACCAGACGCTCTGGTTCCTGGCAGAAGATCACGGCTATCTCGGTATTTACACCAAGCACATCGACAAGCGCCGCAGTAAAGCGCTTGTTGCTGGAGAGCATGTGGTTTTTGACCCGGCCCTGGGACCGTCCGGCAAGTTCATTTACTACCGTGCCAACGTCGAACATCCGGGCATTTATGAGATCTGGCGACTAAACGTTGCGTCCGGCAAGTCGGAACAACTAAGCAGCCTTGGCGGGGTCAACGAGGTCAGCGTGTCACCGGATGAGTCGAAGCTCCTGATCACGCATTCACAAATCAATCGCCACCCTGAGCTGTTTGTGCAGGACAATAAACCCGGTGCCACGGCGAGGCAGATCACGGACACGATGAGCGCTGAGTACAAGGCCATCGACTGGCAACAGCCGGCCATCGTCGAGGTGCCATCGTCACATGTAGATGCACCGATCTTCACCAAGGTTTACCTGCCTGCCGACCACGACCGCTCTAAGGACTACCCGGCTGTGATGTTCGTGCACGGTGCGGGCTATACACAGAATTCCGATATGGGATGGCCCTACTACTTCCGCGAAGGCATGTTCCACAACCTGTTGACGCAGCAGGGCTACGTCGTATTCGACATGGACTTCAGGGCGTCCGAGGGCTACGGCCGCGACTGGCGTACCGCTATCTACCGTCAAATGGGCGTACCCGAACTCGAGGACTTTCACGATGGTGTCGACTATATGGTCGAACGCTACGGTGTGGATCGGGAACGCATCGGCGTATACGGGGGCTCTTACGGGGGCTTCATGACCTTTGTTGCCATGTTCCGCGCACCGGACCTGTTCCAGGCTGGGGCCGCACTTCGACCGGTATCCGACTGGTCACATTACAACCATGGTTACACCTCCAACATCCTCAACACACCGGACATCGACCCCGAGGCCTATCTGATCAGTTCACCGATTGAGTATGCGGATGGCCTGCAAGACCCACTGCTGATTGCCGCCGGCATGCAGGACGACAACGTATTTTTCCAGGACTCCGTCCTGGTGGTGCAGCGCCTGATCGAACTCAAGAAAGAGAACTTCGAAATCGCCCTGTATCCGCAGGACCCGCATGGCTTCGTCCACCCGGAAAGCTGGCTGGACGAGTACCGCCGTATTTACAAACTGTTTGAGGAAAACCTCAATTGAGAAAGCGAAGCGAAGGTCACTGCGGTATCAGGCTTTAGAATGAAAAAATGGCTCGGAGTCCGGCAAGCAGGGATTTGACAGCTGCTGGCGCCAGGCCGTCAAGCATTACCCAGAAAACGGCCAGTGGCACGACCATGCGAATCATCCAGAGCCAGGCGTTAAACAACACGACGTTACTGAATGACAGGTCTTCCGTCAGCGTCTTTGGCTCGATGCGCCAACCCACGAACAGCGCCATCAAAATGCCTCCGAGTGGCATCATGATGTTCGCCGTGAAGTAATCGATCAGGTCGAACGGTGTCTTATCCTCGAATACCTTGAACTCACCGAGCGGCGCTACGTCCGACCAGATGTTGAACGAGAACACGGTCAGCAAGCCGATAGCCCAGGCCAGCGTGCCAAACACCAGCACGCCATTGCGGCGCTTCATTTGCCACTTGTCTTCGGCAAAACGCACGATGGGCTCGAGAATCGCAATGATCGATGTCACTGCAGCAAACGCCAGCAGGACAAAGAAAACAACGCCAAACACCTGGCCACCCGGCATCCCCGCGAAGGCCGCCGGCAGCGTCTGGAAGATCAACCCGGGACCCTCGCCGGGATCGAGGTTGTTACCGAAAACGAGCGGGAAGATCATCAGGCCTGCCAGCAGCGCGACGAGCGTATCGGCGCCGGCAATAATCAAGGCGGACTTGGTAAGAGAGACGCTCTTTGGCACGTAAGCGCCGTACGTCATGAGCAGGCCCATGGCTACGCTGATCGAAAAGAATGCCTGCCCGATAGCGACCAGTACTGTACCGCTATCAATCTTGCTGAAGTCCGTGCTGAACAGGAAGCTGATGGCCTCAGCAATGTCTCCCTCTACCGCCGCGTAACCAATCATAAGCAGCAGCATCGCAAATAACGCCGGCATCAGAATCGTTACAACTCTCTCGATACCATCCTTAAGACCACGTCCTACAATGAACAGGGCGATGGCCATGAATGCCGTATGCCATAGGGTCAGAGTGACAGGATCTGCGAGCAGGTTATCGAACTGCGCCGCCACCGCTGCCGGCCCCGCATCGCCGAAACCACTGCCCGCTTTGAAGATGTACGCCAGCGTCCAACCAGCAATAACGCTGTAGTAGGTTGCGATCAGGTAACCGACCATCATCGCCATGTAGCCCACCAGGGACCAGCGACGGGACGAGAGACCAGCCTGCTTTGCGACATTCGCCATGGCAATCGGTGGGCTCTGACCACCGGACCGGCCAATCCACAGTTCGGCGATCAGAATGGGAATCGCGATAAACAGCACGCAAGCCAGGTAGACCAGCACAAACGCGCCACCGCCGCTAACACCGACGACGTAAGGAAACTTCCAGATGTTCCCGAGGCCAACCGCGGCACCGACGGACGCAAGAATGAACGTAAATCCTGAGGACCAGGTTTTCCCCGATGCTTGTGCCATTGTTGTTATTCCCCTTGTCCGGCAGCGTATAGCTTAACGCAAATCCGGATTCCGGAGTTCGTGAACCGAAATGCGAGAAAAACGTCTTGTAGCGCCAAATAAGGCTGGTAGAGTACCGGGCTTTACACAGGGCG
>JAIBDF010000169.1 GCA_024679535.1 Chromatiales bacterium | reverse complement strand
TTCTCGCTCATGTTTGCGCCTCTGCAGTAGCCGGCTCGTCGATCATCTCGATAGCGTGACACGGACACTGCTCGTAGCACACGGCGCATCCCGTGCACTTGTCGAAGTCGAATTTGTATCGCTTGCCGGGACCGAGCTTGATGATCGCCTCCTGCGGGCAGGCACCGTAGCAGCCGTCGCATTCAAAGCAATTGCCACATGACAGGCAGCGTTTCGCTTCGAACAGCGCCTCTTCTTCACTCAGGTTTTGCAGCACTTCATCAAACCCCGTGCCGCGTCGATCAATCGGCAGTCGCTCCTGCTCAATCTTGGGCGCGTTGGTGCGGTACCAGAGATGCAGTCGCTCATGCCCGATCAGCTCGTTTCGAGGGCCGCGAACATATTTGGAGTCCTGCAGAAATGCGTCTATATGGCGCGCAGCGTGCTTGCCGTGACCCACCGCGATCGTAACGGAGCGCTCGCTCGGGACCATATCGCCGCCGGCGAAGATACCGGTGTGGCCCGTCATCATATTGTCATCGACGATGACCGTGTGATCCCACTCGAACTCGATGCCCGGGACGGATTCGAGAAATGCCGTATCGGTATCCTGCCCCAGAGCAAGAATGAGTGAGTCGGCTTCCAGTTCTTCGAACTTGCCCGTCGGTTGCGGCCGCCGATTCTCATCGAGTTCCATTACCTCGACTTTGAACGTGGACTTATCGATCTCCTTGATCGTCCGCAGCCAGTTAATCTTGACGCCCTCTTCCATCGCTTCGTCAGCTTCGAAATCGTGCGCCGGCATCGTGCTGCGGTCGCGGCGATAGATGATCATCGTCTCCGCGCCGAGACGCTTGGCGGTACGCGCAGCATCCATGGCCGTGTTGCCACCGCCGTAGATAGCGACGCGGCGTCCAATCCTCGGAGGATCGCCCTCATTCGCCTTGCTGAGGAACGACACGGCGTCGAGAATTTTGCCTGCGTCGCGATTGGGAATTTCAATCTTCTTACTGATGTGTGCGCCAACAGCAACGAAGACAGCATCGAAGCCGCCCTTTTCTTTCTCGGCCAGCACATCGTCAACACGGTGGTTCAGTGTGATCTTGACCCCGAAGTTCTCGATTCTTGAGACCTCAGCCTGCAGTTCGTCGCGGGGCATACGATACGCGGGAATGCCAAAGTGGATCATGCCGCCCGCGACGGGTCCCGCTTCACGGATCTCGACGTCATGTCCCATTTTCGTAAGGTGGTATGCAGCGGAGAGTCCACTGGGACCGGCACCCACAATCAGGATTTTCCTGCCCGACTTCGCACTCGGTTTTTCAAACTGCCATTTTTTCTCGAGCGCAAGATCGCCCAGGAAGCGTTCGACGGCGTGGATGCTGACGGCACTGTCCGTATGGATGCGATTGCAGGAGTCCTCGCAGGGGTGGTAACAGACCCGGCCATGAATGGATGGCATTGGGTTGTCGCGTACCAGCTCGCGCCAGGCTGCTTCATGCTGGCCGTCTTGAGCGAGCGCCAACCAGGCCTGGATGTTCTCGCCGGCCGGGCACGCATCGTTGCAGGGCGGGAGGAAATCGACGTAGTCGGGGCGGCGTGTACGCAGCGCACCTGTACCTCGGCCGTGACGCGTCAAATCTGCGCGTTGTGTCAGGTCTTTGGTATTCATGATTAGACTCAGTATTAATCGCCGAGTTTCATAGCAACATCAGTACTATTACTATCTCAATGTGACTTGCCGAACCTTGATTCTTCTGTGTTTTATGGCCGCCGCGATGCTCTCCTCGCAAGGCGCAAAAGGTAACACATGTAACGATTGTCATCGTGCCGAACGAACGGGATTTGCAGCCGCGCATGGGTTCGCCGCAGACAACTGTACGGTTTGCCACGGCGGCGACAGTCAGAGTACGAGGCCGGATGAAGCGCACGCCGGCATGACGGCTTTTCCCGGTCTGCTCGACAATGCGGCGAGGGCGTGTGGCGCCTGCCACGCCGACAAAGTGGCATCCGTGAGTCGCAGCCTGATGAACACCGGCCACGGCATGGTCGAAGTAACGCGGCGCCTGGTTGATGGCACGGCTGACAACACGGCACCTGCGGATCTGCAGTCACTGGGGCACGGACCGGCCGACTCGATGCTGCGGAAACTCTGTGCGAGCTGTCACCTCGGGCAGGCCAAAACTGCGCACAATCTTGATCCGGTCAATGACCGCGGCGGCGGCTGCCTCGCGTGTCATATCAACGAATATCGTGAGAACGCGCACCCGTCTCTAAGCGCCGATGTTTCCGACGCACGTTGTTTCGGCTGCCACTCGCGGTCGGCACGTATTTCACTGAGCTACACCGGACTGGGTGAGATCGACGCGGCCACAGCCACGGAAAAGTCATCACGGTTACGCCTGTCTGACGGTCGCCACCTGGAACGCAAACCGGCCGACGTGCACTTTGCCGCCGGCATGACATGTACCGAATGTCACAGGGGAGCGGATATCATGGGCTCCGCAGGCGATGCCGCGCACCAGCGCGAGGCCGTGGACGCCGCGTGCAGCGATTGCCACGACACGGAGCACGCGGCGACCCCGATACACAATCCGGAACACGCGCGTCTCGAATGCGCGACCTGCCACAGCCAGTGGGTGCCACAATGTTTCGGCTGTCACATGGAATACGACGCCGACGGCAAACAATGGGATCACATCGAACAACAGGAAACAGCGGGGCGCTGGCACGAACATCGAGCCGATTTTAGAAATGGTCCGGGTACGCTCGGTGTCACTGCCCAGGATCGCATCGGGCTGTTCACACCCGGGATGATAATGACGCTCGTACATCCGGACTGGGACGACGAAAAATTCGTGCGTGCATTTGCCCCGATCTCACCTCATACGATTGGGCCCGCACGCTCCTGCGCTTCCTGTCACCGCTCTGGCGCTGCCCTCGGACTCGGGAGTGGCACGATTGAGCTGCGCGACGGTGAGATCCTGTTCACGCCTGATCAGCCGTTGCTGCAAGATGGGTTACCCGCCGACGCATGGACGAATATCGACGGCAGCCTGGGCGGCACTGCTGCCCGGCCCGGGCAGCGGCCGCTCAACCAGGAAGAAATGAAGACGGTGCTCGCGGCCCCGCTGAACTAGCAGCCTTCCTCGGCCGGCGGTGGTAGGTCCTCCAGCTCCTCAGTCGCTTCGTAAACGGGCGGAACGAAGGGCTCACTGCTGCGTTCCAGTGTCGCGGCATCTGACCGCTCGCCCACAAAGTAACAGGCGTAAGCCCGTTGCTCTGCTGTCTCGAGGCTCTCACCATCCAGCGCTGCGGCGGAAATATCAGGATTGAGGATTTTTTCCTGCCAGGCGTTGTAGCCGCCTGTCAGCAGGTGCGCGTTAATACCGGAAAGTCGCAACATCACGGTGGCTTTCGCCGCATTCTCGGAGCCATTCGAATACACGATAATTTTGCGATCCGTCGGCAGAGTACTGATCACTGCAGCCGTCACCAGTTCGGCGAGCGGAATGTTCTCGGCGTTATCGATACTGCCTTTTTCAAAATCTCCAGGCATGCGCACGTCCACTAGTTTGAAATCGCCCCGCCCTTCGATCAGCCAGGTCGCTAGCTCATGTGCACTGACACGATCGTCCTGGCGCGCTGCCGCCTGTGCCACATCCGTCAGTGACACACCCGGCTTTGCGGACGGACCGCATGCGGCGATGGAAGCAACCGACAGTGACAGCAACGTGGCTTTAAGGGTTTTCTTCATGCAACCGCTCCAGCAATTCTGAATTGTATTGGGTGTCGTAATGAGTCCAGCTACTTTCCTGACCTGCATCCAGCATGATCTGACGTAGCGCGTAGCCACCGATCAGGACCAGCACGGGTGCCAGCAACGCCAGCGACCTGTTTACCCCTGTTATCTCGAGCACTTCGATCAGTGCCGGAACGAGCAAGCCAACTCCGACGAACAGCACCCAGAATACCAAGGTATAGGATCCACCCAAAACACTTTGTAGCGCCTCAATCTGCTGGCCGGATCCGGTCGAGAGATTAACAAGGAATAAAGCGACCAGTGCTACCTCTGCAACAATCAGTGCGAGATCGATGCGCGTGAACAGCGCCTTCTCGCTGTGCTGCCTTGCAATCAATGCAACCAGTGCCGCTGCCGTCGACATGCCGGACACGAGAAACAACGGACCGAGCACGCCCGAATTCCAGAATGGTCTCGCACCGAATGCGCTGAGCAGGATGCCGGTGTAAATGCCCAACGCAGTAGCGAACGGGATTGCAACCATCGCAATCTCATAGCGGTAGCGCTCACAGATATCGAGAACGGCCCGTCCAATAGAGAACCCATCGACAAAGCCCGCGAGAACGCCATAGCCGCTTCTGAACGTCGACAATATTTGCATGATCGAAATCGGGTATATGACGATCAGGATCCAGGCGCCCCAGGACATCGGGGACGTGATCTGGAAGGATGTATAGAAACGATAGACAAACAGCTTGTGCTCGAGGTCGAGGAACAGGGTGGTCATACCCGCCGACAAGACGATCGGTGCAAGTAGCGCCAGCCGATGGGCCGCAAATGGGGTTTCCTCATCCCGGCGCATCACGGTCATCAGCGCCGCAAAAATCATCACACCAGCAGTCAGTCCGCCGAGGAACAGGTACATCGCCACTTCCCAGGTCCAGATATGCAGACTCGGGTCGATCAGTTCATTGCCCCTGGCCGTGACGAGAAGTTCTTCTTTCATCGCTTCATCGCCCCTAGATCAGGTAGTAGACATTGGGCTCATTGCCCGTTTCAGGACTGAGCACTTTGTGCTCGCGTGTCTTCAGCAAGTTGCTGACTTTGCTGTTCGGATCATCGAGAGAACCGAAATACATGCACTCTGTGGGACAGGTTGATACACAAGCCGGGTCCAGACCCTTCTCAACGCGATGGTGACAAAACGTGCACTTGTCGATGTAGCCGTCGGGGTGCATCACGAGGCGTGCGTCATAAGGGCATGCGGCGATACAGGCTTTACAGCCGGTGCACTTCTCGGGTTCGACGAGCACGATGTTCGTATCGTTCCAAAGGTGGCTCGCTCCGGTCGGACACAGCGTTACACAGGTCGGATTTGAGCAATGGTTACAGCGCTCGGAGCGGAACTCGGTCTTGAGGTCCGGGTACGTGCCGCTGGTGGCTTCGACGACCCAGTCACGATTCAATCCTTCCGGCACGTGGTTTTCGGTTTTGCAGGCGACCACGCAATCTCCGCAACCGATGCAGGTGCGCGTGTCGATGACCATGGCAAAGCGCGTCATGATTCAACCCCTGCCGATTGCTCTTTAACGAACGTAACAAAGTTGCCGCGCATCCCGGTGCCGCCCATGATCGGGTCAATCTTGACGTTGGTCATGAGTTCCGAATCGTCCGCACCTGCACCGGCTGTCAGACGCAAGCGTTTTGACTTGTGACCAAAGCCATGTGCCATGAACACGGAGTCGGGACCGATGCGTTC
>JAIBDF010000115.1 GCA_024679535.1 Chromatiales bacterium | reverse complement strand
TAGCCACAGGCGTCGAGACCGTCATTGACGACCTTGGCGATGGCGGCGAAGTACTCATCATCCGTGTCTTTCGCGTCATCGGACAGCACCAGTGCGTTGTCCTGATCGCTCTTGGCGGATTGTTCGAAGCGCCCCTGGGAACCGAGGGCCACCCACGCATAGTCGCACGGCGGCGAGCCATACTCAGCTTCCGCAATACGCAGTAGCTGGCGCGTTACCGTGTCGGTAATCATCGTAATAAACTTGCCCAGCAGTTCGCCGTTTGCATCGGCCTCTATCTGACCAATAATCAACGCCGGCAAGCGCTTGCAAGCATTAACCACACCCTCCGCGGTCTTCTGTTTACCGATATCGCTGACGAGGTACAGGGGATGTTCAGTTTCCAGCCGCATGAAATCGCTACGCGACACCATACCGAGTATCTTTCCGGCGGATGTGATTGGCAGATGATGAATGTTGCTCTGCATCATGACGATGGCCGCTTCATAAGCGTGCGCGTCCCCGTCAAGCGTCACCGGAGACACCGTCATCACCTCAGTCACCGGATGGCCCCCGTCGATGCCGGCGGCGACAACGCGCTCACGGATGTCTCGATCAGTTATGATCCCTGCTACGTTGGCGCCATCACTAATGAGCATCGCGGACACGCGTTCTCTGACCATCTTTTCCGCCGTTTCGCGGACGGTTGCGTTGGTGCCGATACTGACCGGCGCACGTGTAATGAGATTTCGTACCTGCTGGCCGGACACGCCACGAAATGTGGGAGCCGGCGGGTTCATCGTCAGGCGATCGGAGAGTGCCCGGATAAACCAGGTATCAAACTCGACACTGGCATGGCGTGCGCGTGCGAACGCCTGGCCATCCAGGTGATAAACCAGCGAATCTTCCATCGCGACCGAGTGATTGCGGGCCGGTGTTTGCCGCATCAGCGACGGAAAGCCGAAGCAATCGCACTCAGCCAGCCGCGCCATCATCGTGCCGGCATCATCGCGCAATTCGACCGCACCGCTGCGAATGATGTGCAGGCGGCGATTCTCGCTCCCGGCTGTGAGGATGTCGTCACCCTGCCGGTAGTAGGCGATGTCGATGTGCTTCGCACAGTTGGCGAGCTGGGCGTCGTCGAGACTATCAAACCCGGGTAGCTCACGAAGAAACTGGGCGATCTCTGGGATTTCCTTCATACGTGTAGTTTGACACGTCTGCCGGAATGTGAAAACTGGCGATGCCGTTGCCGACACCGCCAGTGAATGTCCCGATTGGTGCTTCGGGGGATATTTAGAATGCGTACTTGGCTGAGAGCATGAAGCGCGTAAAGTCACCGTCCGTACCGTTCACAAGCTCACGCTCGGCGAAGATGATCTCGGCGCCGATATCCAGCTTCGGCAGCACGTTGTGAATGAGGTTTACGTGGAAGCTCGAAGCGTTATCATTGAGGCCGCCCGCTTGCGTATCGTCGTTGTAGTCGATGGAGTTGGTGCCGTACGTGAAGTTCGAACGCCATTTGTCGTTCCATACAGCCCGGTACGAAACGAACCAGGAGAGGCTTTCAGCCGTCTCGATTTCATTACTCGCCTCGTCAATATAACCGTCCGGGACGAAGCCAAGGCCGACGTAACGACCGATGCCGTCACCGTAGTTGACCATGGCGCGAATATCGTTGCCGTTGCCGAGCACGAACTTGGTCGAAGCGCTAACGCCCCAGGCCGTCGCGTCTTCCTGCGAACCGTTACCCTCATCGCCAATCTTGAGGCTGCGTACCAGGCCGGCCAGCTTGATGTAGCTACCGCCATCCAGCTTGATCGTGTAGCGACCAATCAGGTCGGGCACGGTGGAGAGATCCCGGGTGCCGCCGCTAACGAACGTCTGCGGGTTCTCGGCCGCGAGTTCCAGGTTGCCGGACGTATAACGAACCATCGCCTGGCGGATAAAGGTCGTGGACTCGGCCGGACCAACGAAGTCGAGGTTCTCGGGCAGCGCGCCTACATCCTGGAAGGTCGACCAGGTCTGGCCAAACGTCCACTTGTCGTACTTGATAAATGCATGACGCAGGCGCGGGCTGTAGGAATTGGACACAACCTCGTTGCCATCACCATGGGTGAAGAAGTCCATCTCGACGAAGGCTGTAACGCTGCTGCCGCCGGCCGTCTTGTGATCGACGCGGAAGTTAAGCCGGGATTCCCTGGCCTGGAAGTCAGTCGTCAAATCGCTGCTGCCCGTACCGTCACCGACCGGGATTTGGGGCGCGTAATAGAACTGGCGCATGAGGCTATTGCCGTCGGGCGTTGCATCGCTGTAATCGCTGAACATGGCGTCGAATTTCGCATAGCCACCGAATTTATAAGTAGTCGACGGGACATGGTCATCTGCAAGTGCAATACCGGAGCTCGCCAAGAATGCGAGTGCGACGCCGACCGCCGTAGATTGTAATTTGAACTTCGCCATCAGTTTTCCCCCAATTCTGGAAGTAAGAGTTGTAATCACAGTGGATATTCGGCCACTCCACCTGCGCTGACCATTAGCCAATAGTCGAATCCGCCAAGACGATAGACCAAGGTCTAATCTACCGACACCACGGCCAACAGTTGCGGTAACCTATGCCCCGTGGCGAACAAGAGCACATTCATCGTTGCGGATGACCATCCTCTTTTCCGGGAAGCGCTGATTCATGCAATCGGCAATTGCGTTGAGGATGCCGATATTATCGAGGCGGACAGTCTCGATACGCTTCAGGCTGTCGTAGAAAGCCATGCGGAAGCCGACCTCCTGCTGCTCGATCTAAACATGCCGGGCGTCAGCGGTTTTTCCGCACTCGCCTACATTCGCAGCAAACACGAGTCCTTACCTACCGTCATCGTTTCGGCGATGGACGATCCGGCGGTTATCCGGCGGTCGATACAGCACGGCGCCAGCGGTTTTATTCCGAAGTCATCGCCGATCTCGACGCTGGAAAAAGGCATTCGCGCGGTTCTGGATGGCGAGGTCTGGATTCCCGAAGGTATCAATCTGCAGGACGACCGACTCGACAGTGAGGAGGCCGAAATTGCCGCGGCGCTTAGTTCGTTAACGCCACATCAGTTTCGCGTTTTAATGATGCTTGGAGAGGGACTCCTGAACAAACAGATTGCGTACCAACTCGGGGTGTCGGAAGCGACAATTAAAGCTCACGTAACGGCAGTCCTGCGCAAGATGCACGTAAACAATCGAACCCAGGCGGTGCTCGCTGTGGAGCGCCTGAGAACCAGCACTCTGCCAGTCCCCGAAACCGCTTTAGGCGTTGATTCGGCGACTTAGAATTCGGTTAATCAAGGCTCTAAGTGCTGCCGGTTTAACTGGCTTGTGCAGCAGAGCATGTCCAGCGGCCCTTACAAGTCTGGCGATTTCTTCCGAATAGTCTGCCGTCAGTATGACGGCTGGCAACTCAATACCCGAGGCAACGCGCAGCGCAACAATCACATCGAGGCCGGTTACCTTGTCGTCGAGGTGGTAGTCCATCAGCAGCAGAGCCGGCGTCTGGTCATACTCGACCCGCAGCCGCTCCAACTCGCTTAGAGCGTCCTCCTTTGAACCGGCAGTGACAGCCCTGGCGCCCCACCGCCTTAGCAAGCCGCTCATGCCATCGAGAATATCGGGCTCATTGTCGATACAGAGGATAAACTGGCCGTCGATTGACGTTGCCGATCGCTGCTCGCCCGTGTTTGAAGTCTTGGACCTCGTCTGTGTTTCGTTACCGCGCGGCACAAGAACCTCAAAACAACTGCCCGTTCCAAGTACGGAACGCAACGACACCTCGTGACCGAGCAGTCTGGCGATACGATCGACGATTGCGAGCCCGAGCCCCAGACCCCGCTTGGTCCGCTCGGCGCCTTCCGACAGTCGATGAAACTCCTGGAACACGGCTTTCTGGTCCCGCTCCGCAATGCCGACGCCGGTGTCGATGACCTGAATTGCGATGTTACTGCCACGTCGGCGACAGCCTATGAGTACGGCGCCCTCGCGTGTGTAGCGCCGGGCATTACTGACGAAGTTCTGCAAGATACGTCGTAACAGGGCCGGGTCCGAGTAGGCACACAGGTCGGTTTCTGCGAATCGTAGCTCCAGTCCCTGTTCCTTGAATGTTTCGGAGAACTGCGTCTCGAGGGCCCTGAATGTGTCTCGCATGTAAAAGTGCACACGATCCGGTTCCGGTGCCGCCGTATCAAGCCGCGAGATATCAAGCAAGGCACTTAGCAGATCTTCAACACTCAACAGTCCGCTTTCGACGCGGGCGACCAGCTTGCTTTGCTCGCTCGTCATTTCATCACGATGTTCATTAAGCAGCGCGGCGAACAGCTTTGCCGCATTCAGCGGCTGCAAAAGGTCATGCGCTGCCGCGGCGAGGAAACGAGTCTTCGAGATATTCGCATCTTCCGCCTCGGCCTTCGCACCCTGCAACGCGACCATCGTATCCTCAAGCTCCGCGGTGCGGTCTGCCACCCGCAGCTCCAGCAATTCCTTTGCTTCGACCAGCGCATTCTCAGCAGATTTGAACTCGGTAATATCTGTGTAGGTGGTTACAAACCCGCCATCGGACATCGGCTGGCCACGAATCTCGATCACCTTGCCGTCTGGAAATGTACTCTGGTATTTATAGGCTGACCCATCGCGTAGAAATTTGACGCGCTTGGCCACATGCGCCTCGCTATCGCCGTCGCCGAAGCGCCCGCGCTGAGCGTTGAAACGAATAAGCTCTGCAACTGACTCGCCAACATGGACCATGCCGTCCGGGTAATCCATAAGTTCGACGTAACGACGGTTCCAGCCGATTAGTCGTTGCGATGCGTCGACAACGCTCACGCCCTGCGCGATATTCTCGAGCGTGGTTTCGGTCAATTCGCGGTTGAAACGCACGGCCTGGGATGTTTCATCCAGGAGCAAGACCACATCGCCGATTTCCATACCGGTCTTGCGCAAGGCCGTCGTGATGACCACACGAGCAGAGGCTGCCCCGATAGCACCGGCCAGCAGGCGCTCGGTGAACTGCAGGAGCTGTCTGTCCGCCGGCATTGACGGCACGATCTTCAGTTCTTCCTGTTCGGCAAAATCAGCGAACGAGCGCTGTGCGTGCGCCTCCCCGAGGAATCGGTCTGCCAGCGCCCTGAGATCTGCGTTGGTCAGGTCCGATGCAGAGGGTAGCGGACGCGCGTCGCGACCCCGAGAGATCGGGCTGACAAACGCCCTCGCCTGGATTTTCTCCACCATCGACTGCCGCGTTAACAACGATAGGACGATGAATACCAGTATGTTGCCAGTCAGCGACCAGGCCACACCGTGCGTCAGCGGATTGGACTGGACGTCGAACAGGAGGGCTTCGGGCCGCAGCCAGGACATCCGGAACAGACCTTGCTCGATGAAATCTGCACTGAAAACGCCGGACCTGGCCAGGGTTGGGAGAAACAGCGTATAGGCCCAGAGCGCGAAACCAGTCAGCAGACCGGCGTAGGCGCCGACACGCGTCGAACGCTGCCAGAACATGCCCAGAAGGATCAATGGCATGAACTGGGCAGCAGCCGCGAAGGATAACAACCCGGTACTTGCCAGGGCGGTCGACCGGTCCATTGCGAGGTAGTAAAAATAGGCAAGTAGAGTAATACCGACGATAGAGCCACGACGAATGTGGATGAGCAATCGCGAGTAGTCAGAACGCTCCGACAATCCCAGCGCCTTGATCCGCAATAATGCCGGCATTACGATTTCGTTGCTGATCATGGTGGACAGCGCGACGCAGGCTACGATTACCATGCCGGTGGCCGCAGAAAAGCCACCCAGGAACGCGAAAATTGTCAGCAGATCATTGCCGTGCATCATTGGCAGAGCGAGGACAAAGGTGTCGCCGCTGAATGCGCCTGACGGCAACCTCTTCAGGCCTGCCAGCGTAATTGGCACGACAAGTAACACGAAAACGAGGAGGTAGAGAGGAAATGCCCAGCGCGCCGTATTGATGTTTGCATCTTTATGGGCTTCCACGATGGCCACGTGAAACTGGCGTGGCAAGCAGAAGATCGCCGCACTCGCCAGTATCAATTGCGTGACAAACGTATCCGGAAGTTGATCCATACGAAATACGGTGTCCGCACGCATTGCCGTCGCGGTTACCTCCCCGCCACCGTCACCAAGCAATACGACAGCGAACACACCAACAGCGGTGAAAGCCAACAGCTTGACCACTGACTCGAACGCGATGGCAAGCATCATGCCTTCATGATGCTCGGTTACATCAATCTTGCGCGTGCCAAACAGAATGGCAAAGACGGCCAGCGCTGTCGCGACCACCAGCGCCGTATCGTATTCCGCACCGACGTACATGGAGTAGTCGGACACGATTGCAAAGCTGCTGACGACCGCTTTCAGCTGCAAAGCGATGTACGGTACCGAGCCGATGGTCGCAATAAAGGTAATAAGGACAGCGAGACTCTGGGCCTTGCCATAGCGCGCGGCGATGAAATCGGCGATGGACGTAAGGTTCTGGCGCTTGCTGATCGCCACGATGCGGTCGATCAAAGGCCAGCCGAAAAATATGACGACCATGGGCCCAATATAGATGGGCAGATAGCCCCAACCGCTTTCTGCGGCTGTCCCTACAGCGCCATAGAACGTCCAGGACGTACAGTAGACGGCCAGTGTAAGGCTGTAGATGAGGGAGCGACTGAATCTGGAGAAGCGGCGTTGTTCAGCGTTGTCGCCCCAGTACGCAATGGCAAATAGCACCGTCACATAACCGAGCGATAGAACCAACAATACCCACCAGCTAATCAACCTGAAGACCCCCGTTCTTATAGGTGTTGCGCCAGTCTACTACTATCGTCGAATGCCCGCGACATAAGGCGTTTGCTAGATTCACCTCCGCATAATTCATAAAAGAACCCGCAAACAAGGGGAAACGTATGTCCAAGAACAGCAGCTACTGGAGCGCAAACCTGAGACTCGTGGGCTTATGCCTCGTAATCTGGTTTGTTGTTTCTTACCTGTTCGGAATCATTCTGGTCGAGCCGCTAAACACCATTAAGATCGGTGGTTATAAGCTCGGCTTCTGGTTCGCGCAACAGGGATCTATCTACACGTTTATCGCGTTGATCTTCTTTTACGCTAAGCGCATGGGCAAGCTCGATAGAGAGCACAATGTCCATGAAGACGACGACTAGGGGCGAGATATGACACTTCAAACTACAACCTACTTAATCGTCGGCTTCACGTTTTCGATTTACATTGGTATTGCCATCTGGGCTCGTGCCTCGACTACGAAAGATTTTTATGTCGCCGGCGGCCACGTAAATCCTATCGCGAACGGCATGGCGACGGCGGCCGACTGGATGTCGGCGGCATCGTTCATATCGATGGCCGGCCTCATTGCCTTTATGGGCTACGGCGGATCCGTTTTCCTTATGGGATGGACCGGTGGCTACGTGCTTCTTGCAATGCTACTAGCGCCTTACCTGCGTAAGTTTGGCAAGTTCACGGTGCCCGAGTTCATTGGTGAGCGTTACTACTCCAAGGCTGCTCGTATCGTTGCTGTAATCTGCCTGATCGTCGCATCGGTGACTTACGTAATCGGTCAGATGAAAGGTATTGGCGTCGCGTTCTCCCGTTTCCTCGAAGTTGACTACGACGTCGGCCTGATGATCGGCATGGGCATCGTATTTATCTACGCGGTTATGGGCGGCATGAAGGGCATCACATACACGCAGATTGCGCAGTACTGCGTACTGATCCTGGCCTATACCATTCCGGCAATCTTCATTTCATTGAATCTGACGGGCAACCCGATCCCTCAGCTTGGACTCGGTTCGACAATGGTCGGCACCGATGTGTTCCTGCTTGATCGACTCGACCTGGTGCTCCGAGACCTCGGCTTCCTCGAATACACGACCAATGTCAGATTAAGTACGACAAACATGTTCATGTATACGTTGTCGCTGATGATCGGTACGGCTGGTCTGCCTCACGTCATCATTCGCTTCTTCACGGTTCCCAAGGTCAAAGACGCTCGCAGTTCTGCGGGTTGGGCCCTCGTGTTCATCGCAATCCTCTACACGACGGCACCGTCCGTTGCTGCAATGGCGCGCCTTAACCTGATCGAGACCGTCAACAAGCCCGATGGCACGCAGCTCATCTACGCCGAGCGGCCCACCTGGATCATGAAGTGGGAGGAGACCGGCCTGCTCGCGTTCGACGACAAGAACGGCGACGGTGAAATCGTTTACTCCGCTGATGCGGAAACCAACGAGATGACCAAGGTCGATCGCGACATCATGGTACTGGCTAACCCCGAAATCGCTGGGTTGCCGAACTGGGTAATCGCACTGGTTGCTGCCGGTGGCCTGGCCGCCGCACTATCGACTGCTGCAGGATTGTTGCTAGCCATATCGTCCGCGATATCGCATGACTTGCTTAAGGGCGTGTTCAAGCCCGATGTCACAGAACAGCAAGAACTCATGGCAAGTCGTGTGGCAATGGCCGGCGCGATCATGTTGGCCGGGTATCTAGGCTTCAATCCACCGGACTTTGCAGCCGGTACCGTCGCCCTGGCCTTCGGACTCGCAGCATCATCCATTTTCCCGGCACTGATGATGGGCATTTTCTACAAACGCATGAATAAGGAAGGTGCGATCGCCGGTATGATTGCGGGTCTCGGCGTAACGCTGCTGTACGTATTCCAGCACAAAGGCATCATGTTCATCGCGAGCACTTCGTACATGGGTGACATGCCACAGAACTGGTTCTTAGGTATTGAGCCGAATGCTTTCGGCGCCATTGGGGCAATGTTCAACTTTGCAGTCGCATTTGCGGTTGCCAAGATGACGGCACCACCGCCGCAGGAAATCGTCGAACTGGTCGAGCACATCCGCGTGCCATCTGGCGCAAACGAACCAATATCCCATTGATTCTTTGAATCAAACTCCAGGGGGGTCATTCGACCCCCCTTTTTTTTGGTGTAGGATGTCGCTCATGTTCACAAACAAACACGTAATTATTGCGATGCTCGTGGCGCCCGTACTCGCCATCATGGCCTGGTTCGCAGTCGACTATTTCATAGGCGAGCGGCCGCACGCCGCCAAAGAAGGTGCTGCCTACACACTGATTGCGAAATCAAACTGCCGCTACGACAGCGGCCAATGCGACCTCGAGAACTCGGACTTCAAGTTGAACCTTCGACCTACCTCCGTGACGTCAGGCAGCATCCAGCTCGAAATGACATCGGCTTTCCCGCTGCAGACCGCAACGCTCGGCCTCGTCAATGACGGCACAGCAGCACCGCCCTCGCCTATGGCGGCGACCAACGATGAAGCGCTGCACTGGACC
>JAIBDF010000208.1 GCA_024679535.1 Chromatiales bacterium | reverse complement strand
GGCCGCGCATTCATACAAGGCGGTGCCGTTCATGTTGACGGTCGCACCTAACGGCAGGACAAAACTCGAGACCTTGTTGGACACGCCAACGTTATCTTCGAGGCTGTCCATCGTGATCGGCAGCGTCGCTGATGAAGACGCCGTGGAAAACGCGGTCAGCATCGCGGGAGATGCACCGGCCATTGTCTTATACGGCTTCACCCTGCCAACAAAACGCAGCAGTAGCGGCAGCGTGATGAACGCGTGTACGACCAACGCGGCGAGCACACAGATAGCGAAGATCGCCAGCGGTTTCGCCGCCGAGAAGCCTGCCGTTGACATCACCTCCGCCACCAGAGCGAAAACACCAATCGGGGCAAACTTCATGATGAACTCGGTCATGCTCATCATGACGTGGAACACGGCGTTCCAGAAATTGAACAAAGGCTCGGCGAACTGATGCGCAAGATGCGTCATGAAATAGCCGAACAGGATCGCGAAGAAGATCAGCCCGAGCATGTTCCCGTTGACCGCCGCGTCCAAAACGTTTGGTGGAATCATACGCAGGAAGACCGCGGCAACGTCGCCGACGCCCCTGCCCTCAACTTTCGAAGAAATGTCTGTGGTGTCGGCCTCGAGTGCCAGCATCTCGCCGGCGGGCACGCCATCTGAAATGCCGGGTTGCACGGCGTTGATAATGAACAGCCCGACCAGGATTGCCGCGAGCGTGGTCGTTGCATAAAACATCAACGTCCGGCCGCCCAGCGCGCCCAGGTTACCGCCTGACCCAATGCCGGCCACGCCGACAATAATCGAGGACGTGATCAGCGGCACGATGATCATCTTCAGGGCGTTGAGGAACAACGTGCCCACAAAATCGAACATCGTTATGAAAGATGTACCGAAAAGATTTGGCGTGAAATCGTCAGTGGTCGCGGACTTCACGAAGTAACCGACGACAATCGCCAGAACAATTGCACCCAGGATCTGCCAGTGCAGAGCAATCTTACGCATACATCCCCCGCTACGGCAGCATGCCGCTTAGGTAATTTTTCTTATCGGGGCAGCTTACTAGAGCAGATCGGACTGAGCCAGCACGTCATCGTTGATGATAACTTCGGCGTTGTCGCGCAGTGCTTTGACAAACGCCACAAAGTCACCGATACCCGACTGATCCGTCAGCTGCAGCTTGCCGGCGTCACGCTGCTCCAGCGGCAGGCTCTCCGGACGACCGGGGATCACCGCATCAAGACTGAACACCGTGTAGCCACCCACACCGTTGCGCGTACTGCCTGTGGTCGGGTTCTCCTGCGTCGGCTTTACAGCCGTGAACACAGACACCAGGATGAACTGGTCAGAACCAGTACCGTTACGTGACATGACGACCGGTTCCGCTGCGTCTGCACCAACCGCCGCAGCCGCCTCCGCAAAATCCATACCGCTGGCAAGCAAGGCCAGCATCTCGTCAGCCTTGGCTGCCATCAGTTCTTCGGCCTGCTGCGCCCTGAGGCTTCCGGTCACCTGCTCGCGGATATCCTCGAGCGGCTGACGCATCGCCGGGGTGTACTTGGTGACAGAAAACACGGCCGAACGATTGAAATCGATTTCGACGATATCGGAAATCTGCGCACCGGACAGAACAGCCTCGTCGAAGATTGCGTCAACGACCGCCGGGCTATCGGCAAATGGCTCACTACCGGAGCGCGTGAAGCCCGCCACCGTCTGCACCTCGGCACCGATGTCAGCCGCAATGACACGAATGTCCGTGGCATCGAACAACGCACTCGAAAGGCTCGACTCCAGATCGCGGAACTGGCTTTCCGCCTTCTGGTCCTGCAACTCGACGGTCAGTTCTCCGCGCACCTGATCGAGGGGCAATGCGCCCGGCTCGATAATCTGGTCGAGACGAATAAGGTGAAAACCGAACTCGGTCTTAACCGGCCCTTCGATAGCGCCCTCGTCCATCGAGAAGATCGTGCCACCGAAATCGCCCGGCAGTGCCGTTCGCGTCATCATGCCAAGATCACCGCCACGACCGGCCGTGCCGCTGTCTTCAGAATGATCTCTGGCGATATCTTCGAATGCCTCGCCCGCGTTAATGCGAGCCAGCAATTCGTTGGCCCTCGCCTCCGCCGCGTCTTCATCGTCGCCGAACTGCACAAGCACATGGCGCGCCTGGCGTTGCTCGTCCTGCAGGTAGCGGTCCTTGTTGATCTCGTAGTACTCAACGAGCTCATCTTCGCTGATCGCCATCGTCTGCGCGATATCGCTGCGCTGGATTTGGATGTACTCGACATCGGCCGACTCGGGCAGCTGGAACAACGTCGGGTTGGCGTCGTAGTACGCGGCGACCATCTCATCGGTGACGTCGATCTCGTCCACAACCGCGTCGGCGCCAATCGTCGCCAGGGTCACGATCCGTTGTTCAGTCGCGAGATTGAGGTAACGGCGGTATGCCGACGGCGTCAGCAGAGCTGAGCCGCGTACGGCGCGAAGCAGTTGATCGCGGCGCAGGGTCACCCGCTGTGCGCGTTCAAACGTCGCCGGTTCGTAACCGTTCTGCGCGAGCAGGTTGCGATAGGTCTCCAGGTCGAAGCGACCATCAACCTGGAACTCCGGCGCGCGCTGGATCGTGGCGGTGATCTGCGCGTCACTGATCCGGTACCCGGCATCCTCCAGGTAGTTATCGATAACCCGCTGCTCGATCAGCTGCTCGAGAATAGCCGTGCGGACTCGCAGGCGAATATCGTCCGAAGCCTGTGACAGCTGCGGCTCCTGCAACAACTGGTCGCGGTAGGCCGCTTCAAACTGGTTCAGTCCGATCTCGGCATCGTCGACTTTGGCAGCATAGTTGTTGCCGGTGAACGTGAAGTTCGCTCCGCCAACGAAGACGAACGTAACGCCGATGACAGCCAGGATCGTGATAGCGATCCAGCCAGTAAATTTTTCGCGTAAGTTTTGCAGCATGATTTGTCTTTATTCGATAGGGGCTTAAGACCCGAAATAAGGCGTGCGATTCTATAAATAAAAAAGCCCCGGGTCCATGCGGACCCGGGGCCTTTTATCAGTGGCGGAGCGGACGGGACTCGAACCCGCGACCCCCGGCGTGACAGGCCGGTATTCTAACCAACTGAACTACCGCTCCGAATCTGGTGGGTGCTGACGGGATCGAACCGCCGACCCTCGCCTTGTAAGGGCGATGCTCTACCAGCTGAGCTAAGCACCCATTTTTCCAGGGACATGAAAAAGCCCGTAAAACGGGCTCTTTCGTACCCTGTGCCCCCGAAGGGCGCGCTAGTTTACGGCATCCTTCAGGCCTTTACCAGCCTT
>JAIBDF010000149.1 GCA_024679535.1 Chromatiales bacterium | reverse complement strand
GACCTTGCAGGTATACGCCAGCCGAACATGCAATGGTTCCTGGACAATATCGCCGACTGCTCGGAACGGAAGGCCGCAATCATCGATGCAGTCGCACGCTACTACCCGGCCGTTCACGATATCGATATACCGGACAGGATTTCCGACAACGTAACCTTATCGACCATGCACGGCTGTCCGCCTGGCGAAATTGAAAGTATCTGCAAATACCTGCTGGAGGAACGGCAACTGCACACGCTCGTGAAATGCAATCCGACCTTGCTTGGACCGGACCGCGTTCGCGAAATCATATACAGGGACCTCGGATTTAGTGACGTGGTTGTGCCGGACATTGCGTTCGAACATGACCTCAAATACGACGATGCCCTCCCAATGCTCGGCAGGCTGCAGACGGTGGCAAACGACCATGGCCTGGAATTTGGGGTCAAGCTGTCGAACACTCTCGAAGTCGAGAACCGCCGCGAAGTGTTTAGCCCCACCGAGAAGATGATGTACCTGTCCGGTCGCCCACTGCATGCCGTGACGGTGCAGCTGGCGGCAATGCTTGCTGAGGCGTTCAACGGTACGCTGCCCATGTCATTCTCGGCCGGTGCGAGCTGCTATAACGCGGCGAACCTGCTCGAGGCCGGCATGCAGACCGTTACCGTCTGCTCCGACCTGCTGAAGACCGGCGGCTACCTGCGGCTTCTCGACTACATCAAGGCGGTAGAAGATGTCTCGATCGACTCCGATTTGTCGCTGGCCAATCTGCGGCGCTACGCCGACGAGGTCTCCGTCGATCCGGACAACATGAAGTCGGAGTTTGTGACTTCCGGCAGCAAGACAAACCGGAGTCTCGAACCGTTCGACTGTACCAGGGCACCGTGCGTTGACGTATGCCCCCTGCACCAGAAAGTCCCGCAGTATATGACTGAGGTGTGCCGTAATGACTTCGCGGCCGCGCAGCACATTGTCCATGCTGACAATCCGTTGCCCTGCACCCTCGGACGAATTTGCGATCACGTCTGCGAACAGGCTTGCGTGCGCACTCATCTCGACGAGCCCGTCGCAATTCGTGACATCAAGCGCTTCATCGTAGATCGGGAAACCGCCGCGGCACCGGCACCGGCCGCAGCACCATCGGGTCGTAAGGTCGCGATCATCGGGGCGGGACCGGGTGGGCTGTCCGCCGCCATCGAATTGGCCCGCGGCGGCTGCCAGGTTGAGGTTTTTGAAGAACAGGCGTATGCGGGAGGAATGGTCGGTGGCGTGGTTCCCGAGTACCGATTGCCACGCGCCGTGTTCGCACGAGATTACGCTGCGCTCGAGGAACTCGGCGTCCCGATTCACTTCAATACGCGAGTGGGACGCGACCTCACGCTCTCGCAGCTGCACAATGGCGGCTTCGACGACATCGCCATCATGGCCGGCGCGCAGCTTGGTCGAACGCTGGCCCTGGAAGGTGCCGATAGCGACGGGGTCGTCGATGCGCTGCACTTCCTGCGGCAATCCAAGGAGCAGCAGACTCTCGATATCGGCACGCACGTCGGCATTATCGGCGCGGGCGATACGGCCATGGACTGCGCACGCGTCGCGTGGCGACAGGGCGACCGCAAGGTGACCCTGATTTACCGGCGCACGATCGACCAGATGCCAGCCGACCGTGAGGAAATTTCGCAGTTGCTCGAAGAAGGCATCGACGTGCTCGAACTGGCCCGCCCCGAGCGCCTCGTTATCAAGGACGGCCGGTTGCAAGCGCTCCGGTGCAAGCGGATGCAGCTGACCGATGACCGAGATGCTTCCGGGCGACGAGTGGCAGTCGACGTCACGGACGCCGACTTCAACATACGGCTCGATACGCTGATTCTGGCGATCAGTCAGCATGCACTCCTCGATTTTCTGGAAGACCAGCCGATCGCACTCAACGATCGTGGTTACATCAAAGTTGACCCGCAGACCTGCGAAACGTCGATACCCGGCATCTACGCCGGTGGCGATGTAGCCAACGACGGTCCCGCGACCATCGTTAAAGCCGCGGCCGCCGGCAAAGCGATCGCCAACACCATCCTCCACAAATCGGTACCAGTTACCCAATTAAAAAACATGGAATCGGAGGCTGGATCCCTTTATCCACCAGGAAATAAGGTAACTGGTACCGATATGGCGGCGATGCTGCGGCGCAGGAGCCGACGCGAGCGGCGCATCCGGGCACCGCAGACAAGTGTTGCTGAGCGACAGAATTTCAATGAGGTCATGCTCACCTATTCGCCAGAGCAGGCACGTACCGAGGCAGCCCGCTGCCTCGATTGCCACACCTATTGCAGTATCTGCGTCGGCGTGTGCCCAAACCTTGCACTTTTCACCTATACAACGGACCAATGCGACCAGCACTACCAGGTCGCTGTTCTAGCGGATCTTTGCAATGAGTGCGGTAACTGCACAACGTTCTGCCCGACGTCGGGCGCTCCGTACCGCAACAAGCCACGCCTGTACGTCAATCGCGAAGATTTCGAGGCGCAACAGGACAACGCGTTCATGATTTTCCACGATAGCGACAGGTGGGCAATCGAGGCACGCTTCGATGGTGCCACGAGGCACCTTGAACTCAACGACCCGCAGGACAGCGCGGATAGGCAACAGACTGCCATGTACACGATTCTGAAGGGCGTGCAGCAATCGATGCCATTCCTGCCGATGCGCGAGGCATGACATGAAATCGCTGTTAATCACCAACGGACATCTCGTCACGCTCGACGCACAAAACCGCTTCATCGAGAACGGCAGTATTCTCATTGAGGGCAACCACATCATCGAGGTTGGCCAGTTCCCGGCCGACAAGTACAAGGTGGACCGCAGCATTGACGCCCGGGGCAGCCTGGTAATGCCCGGGCTGATCAACGCCCACCACCATCTGTACTCAACGTTCGCTCGCGGCTTCACGCCGCCCGGGCCGCCCGCTACGAATTTCGAAGAAACGCTGAAGAATCTCTGGTGGAAGCTGGACAAAGCCCTCGACCCAGAGGACGTTTACTACTCGGCCCTGCTCGCGATCATGCATGCGGCCCGTGCCGGCTGTACGACGATCATCGATCACCATGCCTCGCCGTCCTGCGTGGAAGGCAGCCTCGATCAGGTCGAACGCGCATTCCGCGATGTCGGCCTGAGCGGCTGCCTGAGCTACGAGGTTTCAGATCGCAACAGACTCGGCGAAGGCATCGAGGAAAACGCACGTTTCATCCGCAAGTGCCAGGACTCGCACGATGATCAGGTGACCGCTTTGTTCGGCCTCCACGCGCTGCTGACGCTCGGCACCCGCACGCTCGATCGCTGCGCCGAAGTCGCACACGCGCTCGATACAGGTTTCCACGTACACGCGGCAGAGGACGAGATCGACGTCAGAACGACTATGGAGAAATACGGGCGTGGCGTCATGGACCGCTTCCTCGATTTCGGCATCGCCGGCTCCAAAACAATTTTTGTACATGGTGTGAATTTTGCGTCCCGGGAACTGGACCTGCTGCGCTCGACGAACTCAATGCTCGTCAACAATCCCGAATCGAATATGAACAACGGGCTTGGCGTCGCACCCATTCTCGACATGCTCAAGCACGGCGTCCTGGTGGGCGTCGGCACCGACGGCATGTCCTCGCACATGATTTCTCAGGCACGCGCAATGTACTTACACCAGCGGACGTATCACCGTGACCCGACGGTGGCGTTCGGCGAGGCCTGCGAGATTCTCCTGAAGAACAATCGTGAGATCTGCAACCGGCTGTTCCGGGAGCCGCGCGGCATGCTCGCGACCGCCCAGCTGGCCGACATCATCATTCCCGACTACGTGCCCTTCACCCCGCTCACCGCGGAGACGTTCTTTGGGCACCTGCTCTTCGGGCTAAGCTTTACGCGGGTGCGCACGACGATCTCGCGCGGCGAAATCATCGTTGATGACGGGCGCCTGCCACACCTTGACGAGGACGAAATTCGCGCCAGATGTGCCGAAAGAGCGCCCAGAATCTGGTCAAGGATAAGTTGATAACGACATGAAATGGTTAATAAATTGACCTCGGCTTGGGAAAACTACTACGCACCCGACTCCGTCGCCGCAGCGTTGGAGATACTGCAGCGTCATGAGGGCCGTGCGCGCGTCATCGGCGGCGGCACCGACCTGCTGGTGGAAACCCGCCGCGGGCTGCGGCGACCGCTCGAGGCCATCGTTGACGCAACCCGTATTGAGGGCCTCAATTCCATTTCAGCAGAAGGCGACTACATCGTCATCGGTTGCGGTGTTACCCATACGACCATCGTAAACGATCCGCGCATCCTTCGTTACGGCCAGTGCCTTGCAGAGAGCTGCGGCGTGATCGGCGGCCCGCAGGTTCGCAACACCGGCACGCTGGCAGGCAACGTGGCGCATGCCCTGCCCGCCGGCGACGGCACCATCGGCCTGCTCGCTCTGGGTGGGGAAGTCGAGGTTGCGAGCGCGACTGGCACACGCTGGATGCCGGCCAAAGATACGTTCGAAGGCCCGGGCCGCAGCATTATCGACCGGCACCGCGAAATCCTGACGCGACTGCGCTTCAGGCGGACGGCTGGCAACGAGGGTTCGGCGTTCCACCGCGTCATGCGCCCACAGGGCCTGTGTCTGCCCATCATTTCGATGGCGACACGCCTGGAGATCGACGGCGACATGATCACGGCTGCCGGTATCAGCATGGGACCGGTTGGCCCCGTGCCGTGGTTCGCAAAGCCCGCTGCCGAAATTCTCGTCGGCAAACCCGCCTCCGCGGAACAGTTCGATGCGGCCGCAAACGTTGCGCTTGAGAATATCTCCCTGCGCACCAGCAAATACCGCGCGACAGCAGAATATCGCGAAATGATGATTCGCACGTACCTGCCGATCATCCTTGCCACAGCAGTGCGACGCGCAAGGGACACGCCATGAGCCGCTTGCAGATGGTCGTTAACGGCACGCCTGTGGACATCGAGGTTGATGAGTCGCGCTACCTCTCCGATGTGCTGCGCGATGACCTGCGTCTGACGGGCACCAAGATCGGATGCGCCGAGGCTGAGTGCGGCATTTGCACCGTCCTCGTCGAAGGCACACCCGTCGTCAGTTGCGTCTACCCGGCGTTCAAGGCACAAGGCCGCCACATCGAGACCATAGAAGGCCTGGAGCACGATGGCCGGCTACACGCATTGCAGCAGGCCTTTCTCGATCATGGCGCCGTACAGTGCGGAATCTGCACCCCCGGGCTCATCATGACAGCCAAGGGCCTGCTCGATCGCAAGGCAGCTGCAAATGAGGCTGTGACCGAAGCCGACATCCGCGCAGCGCTCAAAGACTCCTACTGCCGGTGCACGGGCTACCAGAGCATCATCAACGCGATCCTGCAGGCGTCGGGTCAGGACGTGCCGCCCTACTTGCCAGAGACACGAGCGCCGGAAACGGAGGTGGGCAAGCCGCGACCCAATCCGAATGCGCTCGCGAAGATTCGGGGCACTGCGCGCTTTACCGATGACTACCACTTTCCCGGCATGCTGTTCGCCCGCACCAAGCGGGCCCACCGGCCGCATGCACGCATTGTCGCCATCGACGTTGCAGCTGCGCGCGAACTCGACGGCGTACGAGCGGTGCTGACACACAAAGATATCCCGGGTCGCAACGCACACGGTGTCGTCAGCATCGACTGGCCGGTGCTATGCGGCCGCAAGGTGCGTTATGTGGGTGATGCGGTTGCAATCGTCGCGGCCGACACCGAGGAGATCGCCACGGCAGCCCTCGACCTGATCGCCGTTGAGTACCAAGAACTCCCCGCCGTGACGGACCCGATAGCCGCATTGCAGCCCGATGCGCCGCAGGTTCATGAAGAGCGACCTGACGGCAACCTTCTCAAACACATCAAGGTTGGTAAGGGCGACATCGAAGCGGGTTTCGCCGCAGCCGATGTTGTGGTGGATCTGACCTACCGTACGCCAACGACAGAGCACCTGTTTCTTGAACCCGAGTGCTCGATAGGCGTCCCGGCCGGGTACAACCCGGCCCGCTTCGGCGGCGTCTGCGATGCGCTGGCGAAGCGCGGTGAAACAGCGCAGCACGATAAGACCACGATCTACGTCGGCAGCCAGATTCCCTACGCCGATCGAGACCAGGCCGCAGCCACGCTCGGCGTGAAACCCGACGACGTTCGCGTCGTTGCCACGCTGATGGGCGGTGGTTTCGGCGGTAAGGAAGATATTACCGGCCAGATCCACGCGGCACTGCTCGCCGAGGCAACGCAACAACCCGTCAAGATGCTCTACTCGCGACAGGAAAGTCTGCTCGTTCACCCGAAACGCCATGCGACGGTCATTCGCATGCGCACGGGTGCAACCAATTACGGCCAACTTACAGCGGTCGAGGCCACGCTGTACGGGGACGGTGGCGCATATGCGAGCCTTAGCGAAAAAGTACTCACACGTGCCACCACGCACGCATCCGGTCCCTACGACGTGCCCAACGTACGCGTGGATTGTTTCGCGACGTACACGAACAACGTGCCTGCCGGCGCATTTCGCGGTTTCGGCGTAACACAAAGCTGCTTCGCCGCGGAAAGCAACATGGACATCCTGGCAGGCAAACTCGGACTCGATCCGGTCGAGTTCCGCCGCCGCAATGCACTCGATGTCGGTTCGACCACGGTCACGGGACAGGTCATGCGCGAAAGCGTCGGCCTGCTCGAATGTATCGACAAAGTCGACGCCGATATGCGCGACGGAGACTTCCGCTGGACCTGGGACGAAGGCCACAAACGCCTGGCCTGGGGCCTTGCCATCGGTTACAAGAACACCGGGCTGGGCGGGGGCGCTCCCGACAAGGCCACTGCAGAAGTCGAGGCTTGGCAGGACCCGGACAAGGGCCTTGTTGCAGAGGTTCGAATCTCCTCAGCCGAAATGGGCCAGGGATTGCCGGGCGTACTCTCAGCCTGTGTGGCCGAAGAGCTGCGCGTCCCGGCGGCCAACGTCAACGTGCTGCTCGGCGACACCGATGTCTGTCCTGACGGCGGCCCGACAACGGCCAGCCGCCAGACCTTCGTCAGCGGCAATGCCGCAAGGCACGCCGCACGCGATGTCGCGCAGAAACTGGCTAATGCACCAGGAACCAGGGTTGT